>CAZGDJ010000176.1:0-6796 GCA_964524635.1 uncultured Rikenella sp.
GCATTGACCTGATAATATCTGGCCATACTCATACTCTTATTGAAAAGCCTCTTATAATTAACGGAGTACCTATAGTTCAGGCAGGAAGCGGTGGCAAGTATATCGGTAAGGCTGAGATAACTCTCAGAGGTAAGGAAGCAATACTTGAGAATTATTCCATGATTCCAGTAAATGACAATGTTGTTTCTGATAAGGTTATACAGAAAGAAATCGATGACCAGATTGATGTCATTAATGAAAAAATTCTCATGCCCCTGAATCTTGAGTATAGCATGCCTTTAATAGTCACAGACTATCCTCTGGTTTGTGATGAATATGGTGATCTGGCAGCCAGTAATCTAGGAGTGCTTGTTGCTGATGCCATTTATTATTATATGAATTCAGAAGGACCCGGAGTAGATGTGGCTATGGTGGCTGCCGGCGTGATTCGTGATCCATTGTTCCCCGGAGTACAGAGTGCAGCTGATATTTTCAGGGTCATGTCCCTGGGTTCCGGAACTGACGCAGTGCCAGGCTATCCTTTATCAAAGATATGGGTTACAGGTAAAGAACTTAAAAGTATTGCTGAGATACTGATAATGTCATCAGCATCAACACCCGCGCATTACTGCTTTTACTCTCATCTTCGCATTGAATATGACCCTGATGGAGGCCTCTTTAAAAAGATTAAGAAGATTGAGTTTACGGATCATGCCGGAGTGGTATCGGAAGTAAACACATCAAAAGATGATACAAAGCTTTATTCTATTGTGGCTAATTCCTATATGCTTGACTTTGTGGGTATTATTAAAAAGAAGTCGTTCGGCCTGATAAATGTAACGCCTAAGGATGGCGATGGGGCCACCGTTGCTGATATGAATAGCACCGTTGCTGACTTCGATCGCTCGGCACAAGGCATACAGGAGGGTAAAGAATGGATAGCCCTTGTCAGATACCTGAAACAGATGGGAGCGACGACACAGGGTGTTGTCCCTGCACTACCGGAATACTATAGAAATCCTCCCGCATCTTTGGTAAAGATAACTTCTGATTCGAAGTGAGACAAAAACCGGAAAAAACTTTCCGGTATTTACTTATTGTTAATATTCAATATACGACTGAAATGGTTTTCAAGATGTCTCCTCATTCCATCACGGAACTTGTCAGGGGAGCCGTTCTTAAGGAGTGCCACCAGGCCTTTGTGCGAAATATATTTCTTATTTTTTTTCTTGCTCCTGATCAAACCTGAGTTATAGGCATACTGAAAAGCCGGAAGTAATATATTCTGGAAATCTGAGAAAGTTTCATTTCGTGTCATTTCATAAAGCTTCCCGTGAAACCTCATCTCATGGGCAACATCAAAAAGCGTATTATCTGAAATGTCAGGTTCGATCTCAATTATCTCTTCCAGCTCTTTAATGTCTGTTTCCTTCATTCTTGCATAAATGAAATCTGCCATACCCACTTCAAGCGCCAGTCGTATTTCAAAAATATTCAGGATAGTTTTTGGCTCCATTATCCTGGGAATAATGGATTTCTCCATTATTGCTTTGAAATTAGGACTTTTTATTGTGGTGCCGCGATGTTTCCTTGCCTCTATTAGTCCCATCGTCTTGAGCCTGTTAAGAGACTCTCTTATTACAGTCCGGCTTACACCCATCAACGTGGCAAGCTCGGTTTCTTTCGGGATTGAATCTCCTGGCTTCAGTTCCTCACGCAGGAAAACCTCAATTAATCTCATTTCAACTTTATCAACAAGACTGCTGTTGTCAATAGCTTTAAATTGCTGGCTGATATCTTTTTTCCCCATTATTCTTAATAACATTCAGAAAACATACTAAATAAAAGAAAAAATCCGGATAAATAGGTAAAATTCAAAATTATAAATTAAATTAGAAAGTAATATGTGGTACATAAAGCATGTGAGTTAACCCTGATGCCGGAATTATGTTACCCCAAAAACTGGATGGTGTAACTCTTTATGCCCTGTATTTGATAATAGTCTGGAAAGATGAAGATTCTTTGGACAAGCATGATCCTGCTTTTTCTTTTATCGCTTATATCGGGATGTAATAATCCCAGGTGTACCGGTAATGACAAAGTTGTCAAAGATTTCCGGGTTGATACAGTAACCATCAAAAATTATCCTCTGTTTGTAAACAGACCTTCGAATAATGTTATAAATATTTCTGTTACCTGTAACAATCCGGGAAAGAACAGGAAACTGAAAAGAATAGACCTGAGCTTTTCTGAAAAATGCCGGTTCAATGATGTAAGCGAAATCAATATTTATTGTGGTACATCAACTGACAGTATGGTCTTTTTTGGACAGACTTCTATTGCCGGTAAAAACATGAATATTGATGGTGAATACCCGTTTGTGCAAGGAGTCAATCTTATCGTAATAAACATCTCAATTGATAAAGATGCTGATCTTGCGGGCAAGATTGAGCTAAATGATTTTAAGCTTGTACTTGAAAATGGCGTTGCCCTATCTAAGCCTGTGATTATATATCCAGCCCTTAGGTTTGCAACAATATTAAGGTCTGCCGGACAGGATAGCTGTGATACATACCGTATACCCGGAATTATTACGACAAATTCAGGGGCACTTATTGCGGTCTATGACAACAGGTACAATAACAGTAAGGATTTGCAGGAAGATATTGACATCGGGATGAGCAGGAGCACTGACGGAGGTCAGACATGGGCGCCAATGAAAGTAATTATGGATATGGGTGAATATGGTGGCCGCTCGCAACAGCAAAACGGTATTGGTGACCCATGTGTGCTTTATGATCACTTTAAAAATATTATCTGGGTGGCTGCTCTCTGGATGAGTGGTTCGTCACCTGACAAAATGATCTGGTGGGAATCTCAACCAGGAATGAAGCCTGAGGAGACCGGGCAGATTATTCTGGTCAATAGCACGGATGATGGTCAGACCTGGTCACAGCCAGTTAACATCACCCGACAGGTAAAACTTCCGGAATGGCAGCTTTTGTTACAGGGCCCGGGTCGGGGTATTACAATGAAAGATGGTACTCTTGTCTTCCCGGCTCAGTTTAAGGCTGATATCGGAACCAAAGCACTTGACGGCGGTCGGTTTACAAGCCACTCAACAATTGTTTACAGCAAAGATGCAGGCAAAACATGGCACATCGGAACAGGAGCTAAACCCAATACAACGGAAGCCCAGGTTGTGGAGCTGAATGACGGAGTCCTTATGCTTAACATGCGTGACGACCGCAACAGAAGCGATAAAAGCTCCACAAACGGCAGGGCTGTTGCAATCACCCATGACCTTGGCCAGACATGGGAGGCACACCCTTCATCAAATTCATTGTTGCCTGAGCCTAATTGTATGGCAAGTCTGATCTCTACGACGATAGCCATAAGTGGTACAGAAAGGGAAGTGCTGTTTTTTTCAAATCCCGATAACAAGACAGAAAGAAAGAATATGACAGTCAAGGCCAGTCTCGATCACGGTCTTACATGGCCTTCAGACTTGCAGGTTGAGTTTTATGAAGATAAAGTTTACGGTTACTCATGTCTGACAATGGTTGATAAAAACACTCTGGGAATATTATATGAAGGAAATAAGGAGATTGTCTTTCAGAAAATCCCTGTTAAAAATATCCTTAAAGGACTTCATTGAGATGATATTTAATCATTGGTCGTTTTTTATCTTGTTAATCTTCTTTTTTTGGATATTTACCTGAACTACTATTATTGATATGTATTTGAAATTCTAACAGAAATGGCAACAACCTCAAAAATCCTGATCTGGGTAGCCAGAGCAATATGTATTCTGGCAATCTTATTTGTAAGTATGTTTGCCTTTGATTCTTTCTCCGGCGAACGGACTTTCTGGCAGAAAGCAGGTGGCTTCCTGATCCATCTTTTACCATCATTTATCCTCATCGCTTTATTGGTCCTTGCCTGGAAACGGGAATTGATTGGGGGAATAATTCTTACAATTATCGGGTTGGGACTTAGCCCTTTTATTTATTCGAACAATTACAGCATGAATCATTCTGCAGGTAAAAGTATCGGTGTCATACTGATGATTACTTTTCCATTTGTACTGGCAGGTATCATGTTTATTGCAGGCCATTGTTTAAAGACTAAGCGATCATGAACTCATAATCTGAAAAACAGGATTTAAAAATGAGAAATCAAAATAATAAGTCAACCGAATGCTGCACGCTTATTGACCCTGCTTTATGGGAAGATAAAACCTTTGTATGGCAGAACAGGAAATTCATAAGGACAAAGGTTTGTACATTCTTCTTTATGCCTTTAAACTTTGGCGGAGTCATGAGAAAGATTGATATGAAGATCAGAGAAGCTGGTGCGGTCATAACTGAAAATGTATGTCTCTCTGACCATACATCAAAATGGAATATGGATGTACTTATCTCTGTTGACAGAGAGATACCGGGGGCTGAAAACCTGATACTTAGCGGTAATTTTTTCAGTAAAGTCTATGAAGGTCCGTTCAGCGACACAGGTAAATGGTGCAAGGATTTTGAAGCAGCTGCAGGTGCAAGGGAGATGAAGATCATTAAGTGGTATATGTGGTACATTGCATGTCCGAAATGTGCAAAGAAATTCGGCAAAAACTATGTTGTTATTATCGGCCAAACTGGATAGTAATCACCCAGGTTTATTAAAATTTATTTCTTTCAGGACTGACTGTATTCGGTCAAAATTATATGATTATCCCATCCGGATGCTTGTTATCATACAGACTATCAAGATTATATAAATAGAGACTAAAAAAATAGTCACTTTTATTAAGAAAAAGTTGCATGACTAAATAATTAGTCATATATTTGTATCGAAGGATTGATGAATTAATAATTAAGATTATGCAACTAACTAAGGCAGAAGAGCAGATAATGCAGATACTGTGGGAGATGGGTGAGGGTCTTGTAAAGGATATACGTGATGGATTCAGTGACCCTAAACCTGTACGAAACACTGTATCTACTTTCGTAAGGATACTTGAGAAGAAAGGATATGTGGGACACAAGACTTACGGGAACGTATATTTATACTACCCTCTGGTCTCAAAGGAAGAGTATTCAAAGAGTCAGCTTTTTGGTTTGCTGGAAGGTTATTTCGACAATTCATTTACTGCTCTTGTGTCATGTTTTGCCCGTGAGAAGGACCTTACCATTAAAGAAATGGAAGAGTTGCTTGCAGATACAAAGAAAGAATTATCAAAGAATAAAAACCGGAAGTAATGGAAGCATTCGCGTTGTACCTGTTGAAATCAGTGATCTGGGTTTCCGGTTTTGCACTGGTATTCTATTTGTTTCTAAGGAATGAGAGGTATTTCTTTTTAAAGAGGTTATATCTCCTGGCGGGAATTCTTACATCTTTATTCCTTCCGTTAATTTCCATACATTATTATATTGAAATACCGGCAGCTGCAAATAGTGCTGCAGGCGAAGCTGTAGCCGGTGGCATTGAAACGGCTGGTTATGCCGGGCTTCCGGTAGCGGGAATTATTTTCTTGCTTATATGGTTTACAGGAGCGCTGGTCATCTCGTTGAAAAGATCAGCAAAAATTAAAGAGGTTATAAAAACAATTCAAAGTTCAGACGTTATTTTTTCTGACAGGGTAAAGCTTGTGAGGTCTGACGGGTATAGCTCTTCGTTTTCATTTTTCTCCTACGTCGTTGTCAATCCTTCAATTGCAGATATTGAGGCAAGGGAGATAATGAATCACGAAATGGTTCATGTACGCCAGAAACATTGGTTAGACCTGTTATTGATGGAGTTGCTTTGTGTTATACAGTGGTTCAATCCGGTTGCGTGGATATACCTTGGATTTATAAGACAGAACCATGAGTATCTTGCCGATGAGGGTGCGCTGCAGCAAACATCTGATCCGGCTGTATACAAAGCAGTTCTTTTGAATCAGATAGCCGGTTCTCCGGTAATAAATCTGACCAACTCTTTTAGTTATTCACTCAACAAAAAAAGATTTAACATGATGAAAAATAAAATCAGTTCACCCTACAGAAAACTGAGGCTATTTCTGGTACTTCCTGTTTTTGCAGTTGTAATGGCATCTTTTGCAGAACCGGAGTACAGATATGCCTCGGATCAGAATGGTCCGGTTAATATCGGATCTGCTACCATTGCAGTTTCGAAAGTCAAAGGCATTGTAGTCAGCGAAGACGGCTTGCCATTGCCAGGAGCTGCAATCGTTATCAAGGGAACAACAGTGGGCACCACTTCAGATGCAAACGGGAAATTTTCGCTTGATAATGTTGCACAGGATGCGGTTCTGGTCATCTCATTTATTAGTTATGAGACCAAAGTGATGAAACCGGATTTTAATTCTGAAATGAAAGTTAAAATGATGAGAAGAGCAATAGTCACAGATACAGTGACAATGGCTGCTCCTCCACCTCCGCCTCCGCCTCCGCCACCACCACCGGCCGAGTTAAAAATAAGTGGTTTCGGAGATGGTGTTAAACCCCTTATTATTGTTGATGGTAGTGTTTATGAGGGCGAAATTAACACAATAGCACCTGAAACAATAGAATCAGTGTCAGTGCTCAAAGATGAATCTGCAGTAGATATTTATGGCGAGAAAGGTAAAAATGGGGTTATTATTATTAAAAGGAAAAAGGATGTGGCTCCCGGAGATACCAAAAAAGCGGGCGAGGTAAAAGTTATCGGTTATGGCATGAGTGGAAGAAAAAGCGGGGATGGTACCACGCCACCTCCGGCAGGATTAACTTTAAGAAACAACTTGGATGGTCCTCCGCCACTTATTGTTGTTGATGGTGTTGTT
>CAZGDJ010000177.1:0-6774 GCA_964524635.1 uncultured Rikenella sp.
AAAGAAAGACGCTAAATAAAAACAGAGCTGCAAATGATATCCAGAACCATGTTTGTTTCCAAAGAACATATTCACGTGAAATGCCTGTAAGATCGCAAAAGGGCGGTAAAAGAAATATCAGAAAAATCAGTGAAAGAAAAAATGCAGCGGCATTAACAAGTGTCGTTTCGATAAAGAACTGGCGAATCAGCTGGCCTCTTGTTGCACCTGCGACCTTGCTCAGTCCGACCTCGGCAGCTCGGGTTAATGAGCGTGCTGTAGTAATGTTTATATAATTGACCCATGCAATAAGGAGAATGAAAAAAGCGATTATGCTCAGAAATAACACAGTATCTTTGTTCCCGTTGACCTCAAGTTCCTGCATAAATGCTGAGTCAAGGTGAATATCTGTGAGAGGCTGAACCTTCAGATCACATGTCAGCTTGTAAGATCTTAATACTTCACCGAAGTCATTCTCAACAAGTGCTTTGAGTTTCTCCTCGAAATCCCCCGGAGAAACAGACGGATTTAGTAAAAAATAAGTAAAGAAACCTGTATCACCCCATGACATTTCTATATCAGAGCCATAATGAGTTATAAGGTTAGGCCATGAAAGCATTAAATCGATATCAAGATGGGAGTTTGCAGGCAAATCCCGGAAAATACCTGTAATAACAAAACTCATCTCTTTGTCAACCGTAATAGTCTGCCCCATTGGATCTCTGTTTCCAAAGTATTTTTTCGCAGTGGATTCTGAAATGAAAGCGCAATCAGCATCCGAAATACCAGAGACAGGATCTCCCGTGATCATATCAAAACTAAACACATCAAATATCTGAGGCTCAGCAAAAAACATTTGTTCTTCATAGTATCTTTTGTCACCGAAAATAACAGTTGCCCTGTACCTGAAGATCCTGGCGATCTTCTCGACTTCAGGATACAGCTCCCTGATTCTTATTGCCGCCGGAGGGCAACATGAGGCAAACCTGACACTTTCACCTTCTGCGCTTGAGCGTTCATACCTGAGTCTGTAAATCCGATCGCTGTTCTCATGAAAGCTGTCATAGCTTCTTTCATACCTGACAAAAAACAGAATCAGAATAAACGCCGTGATACCGACACTCAGCCCAATAATATTTATTGATGAAAAGAACCTGTTTTTAAAGATGCTTCTTATTCCAATTTTTAAATAATAGAGCCTCATTATGTATACGTATTTCGGATGATCTTAATGGTACGAAAACAGATCTTTTACAATCCTGCAGAAAACATAGTAAATTTAAGAATATCACCGTATGCAACAAATTATTGCTTCCTGCGTCTTTAATGTACTAAAGCAATTCCGGACAAGATCTGTTCTTTACACACAAATATCTAATACCATGACAGTCAAACTGAACGCAAATGAAGTCGTGCTGAAAGCAGGTGACACAAACCAGGTTATCAACGATGCTACAATTGAAGGTAAATTCATTGTCACAAATCAGAGGATATATTTCAAGACTCTAAAGGATGATGCAGAAAAGTTCAATCTTGAGATACTTTTTGAAAACATTCTGGAGGTCATTTACTATAGTAAAGGCATTTTCGCGGTAAAAGGACTAAATGTCATCACCCGTGACGGAAAGACATTCAGTTTTCCTCTTAAGAAACGCGATGAGTTTGGACAACTCATAAATAAAATGTACTAGATCCCATTAACACTATTCATATTTAAGAGACTGTGCTGGGTTGATCCGTGCAGCTTTCATAACGCGGAAGCTTATTGTAAGAATTGCTATCGCGAGAGCAATAATTAATCCGGCTGCAAAAGTAAATATCCCCGGGGCAATCCTGTAATGAAAATTCTCAAGCCATCTTACAGCAATAAAATAAATTAATGGCCATGCCAGTAGCGCTGAAAGGGAAACGAGTAAAAGTGTCTCTTTTGAAATAACCATATATATTCCAGCTACCGATGAGCCCATTGCTTTTCGTACGCCAATCTCCTTTGTGCGTTGTTCAACAGTAAATGAAGTAAGGCCGAAGAGACCCAGGGCTGCAATGAAAATAGCCAGTATAGAGAAGATAACGGCCATCTGGGCATTCTGTTTCTCCTGCTTGTACATCTGCTCAAAATCTTCATCTACAAAGTAGTATTGAAGAGGATCATTTGCAGTATACTCCTTCCATATCTTTTCTATTTCGTTTATTGTCTTTGCATAGTCTCCTGCATTGAGCCTGACAGTGAGGTATCCCCACCTGATGTAATCATTTTTAAAGAGGAATATATATGGAGCAATAGGATTACGCAGTGATTCATGGTTGAAATTCTTCACAACCCCGATAACCTGGCGATAATTTATTTTGCCATCATCGGAAGGCTGGATGAAACGCGCTTTTTCAATATCTGAAATATTGAAATCTTTCAAAGCTGTCTCATTGATCATGCAGGCTTCCTGATCAGTAGTGTATGATTCATTAAAAGATCTCCCGGAAGCAAGAGTCATGCCATAAGTTTCGAGGTAATCATAATCAACCCAGTTTGAGACAATAAGGAATGTTTCATCTTTTCTCCCCTCCATCATATAGCCGTTGTTATTGTTATTTCTTCCCGGCACTGCTGTCGAGGAGGCAACGTTTACGACACCTGATATCTTTTTTACCTCATCTTTAAAAGATTTTGTCCTTTCACCGAGAGCGCCCGCCCTGTTTATGACTATCAGCTGTTCCTTGTTGAATCCTACATCTTTGTTCAGCATATATCTTATCTGCCTGTACATAATCATTGTGCCGACAATGAGCATTATTGAAACAGTGAACTGAAAGACCACCAGCACCCTTCTCAGGCGTCCGTTCTTCATACTGCTTTTAACGCTTCCCTTTAAAACCTCATAAGGGCTGAAAGATGAGAGGAAGAAAGCAGGATAGCTGCCTGAAAGAAATCCGACAAAAAGGGAGAACAGGATAAGAACAGGAATTGTGTACCAGTTACTTAAAAGTCCCAATGATAAAGATGTCCCAAGAAGATCATTAAAATAAGGAAGCGAAACTTTAATAAATATTATTGCAAGAATCAAAGAGATAAATGCAAGAATACATGACTCAGAAAGGAACTGGGTAATCAGCATTCCTCTTGTTGATCCGCCTATCTTCTTGATTCCTACCTCCTTAGCCCTTCTGGTAGCCTGTGCGGTAGAAAGGTTCATGAAATTTATGGCGGCAATAAGCACAATAAGAATAGCAACACACCCGAAAATCAAAAGGTACTTCGGGTCACTCGGGGCCTTAAACTCCTGTTCTACAGAAGTGTCAAGATGGATATCCTTGAGATTTTGCAGGAAGTAGTTATACCTGTTCCCCTGATTAATGAAATCACTTAAAGATATTCCCATGTAACGTTCAACTTCAGGACCGCAATATTTACTTAAAAGTTCAGGTATTTTAGCGTCAATAGTTTTATAATCGGTATTGGGCTTTAACAACAAATATGTGCTGAAACTATTGCTCATCCAGGTCGGATCCTGTGATCTTGGATTTGTCATGAATGAAGTCAGGATGCTGGCTTCAAAATGAGAGTTATCAGGCACATCAGCCATGACCCCGGTTATGGTATACCGCAATGTGTCATCAGATATCTGTATTGTTTTATCGATCGGATTCTCATTGCCAAAGATTTTTCTGGCAGTTGATTCTGACAGAACTGCAAGCCGCGGAGCATTAAGGAGATTCTCAATATCACCTTTGATAACCGGAATTGAAAAAATATTGAAAAAAGAAGAATCAGCTTCAACAATATGATCTTCAGTAAAGACCTGACCGTCGTATTCAACAATGGTAGGACCTCTGCCGGACAGCCTTGCACAATCCTCAATTTCAGGGAACTCTCTAAGCATTGTGGGACCTGTCACAGCTGCGGTCCATGCGCCTCTTATTTCCTGACCTCCTATTTTTCCATCAAGGACAAGCCTGTAAATCCTGTCTTTCTTCAGGTTGAACCTGTCATAACTGGCTTCGTTGATAACAAAAAGAGCTATAAGAAGACTACAGGCAATTCCGATTGAAAGACCCAGAATATTTATTATAATATATGATCTCTGTCTTTTGAAAGACTTTACACTGTACTTAAGCAAATTCTTTAACATGTCGAAATGAGGATTTTATTCTGTTGAAATATCTTTTCTATTCAATCTTTAAAGCTTCTGCGGGGTTTACACATGTTGCCTTATATGTCTGGAAGGAAATAGTCAGTAAAGCAATTGCTAAAGCACATACCGCAATAACTGCAAATACCAGCACATTCAGTTCAATCCTGTACGGAAATTGTTGCAGCAGTTTATCAACAATGATCCAGCCTGTGGGCAACGCAATTAATAATGAGGTCAAAATCAGCCAGATAAACTCTTTAATCATTGTAACGACAACTGCACCCGAGCCGGCTCCCATGACTTTCCTGACACCTATTTCATTTGTCCTGCGCTCGGTTGAGTACGATGATAATCCATAGAGACCAAGTGATGCAATTATTAATGCAAGAATTGTAAAATACTTCAGAAGGTCAGTAAGGCGCATTTGCGAACTGAACAGGTTCCTGTAATCCTCATCGACGAATGTGTATTGAAGAGGAAACTCAGGAATTATTCTGTTCCAGGCTGTCTCAACAATGTTTAAGGACTCTTTGATCTTATCCGGGGTAAGACGGATAAGGGCATAGTTCAGATAACTTGTGTCAGCCAGGGCAAAGGCCATAGGCTCTATAGGCTGATCTGCCCCCTTAAAATGAAAGTTCTTCAGTACTCCTACTATTGTGCCGTTAAGTCCCATAAAACTGAAACTTTTACCCACCGGGTCACCAATATCCATTATTTTTACCACCTCCTCATTTACAAGAAAGTTACCTGTTGTATCCCTTGCCATATCACCATGGTATTCCCTGGAAAAATCCCTTCCCGAAACAAGGTTCATTTTCATGGTCGGCAAATAATCATAATCTATTGCATTTGTTCCTATCAAAACGTGCTTTTCAGGGTCCTTTCCATCCCATGATGCTCCCCCGGAATTACTTCCAATCATCACAGGGTGACGCAGCGAAGCAGTCACTCCCTGAATAAGCGGCTCAGAAGAAAGCTCATTCTTCAGCGAATAATATCTTCCTTTCATATACTCGGGCATCTGAATGGAAATAACATTCTTTTTATCAAATCCCAGGTCTTTGTTCTGAAGGTACCTCAGCTGCATGTACATAAAAGTGGCAGCCACAGCTATGAGGATTGAGAGAGAGAATTGAAGAATTACCAGTCCCTGCCTTAGCCTTCCGTTTCCTTTGCCCTGTACCGTTTCACCTTTTAAGACAGTTGCAGGTTTAAATGAAGCAAGATAGAAAGCAGGATATAATCCGGAGACTATTCCGGCAATGACCCCCACCAGAACAAAGCTTATGATAAATCGTATTTGAATCAGATCTGCCAGTCCAAAATTCTTCCCTGAAATGTCATTGAAGGTATTCAGTAACAGACAGACAATTAAAATTGCCACAACCATGGCAATAGCTACTAATAACAAAGACTCGAGCATGAACTGAAAAACTATTGACTTCTGATCAGCCCCGGCTACCTTTTTAATTCCTATTTCTTTAGCCCTTCCTGTAGCTTTGGCAGTCGAAAGGTTAATAAAATTTATGCAGGCAATAAGTAGTACAAAGACTGCTATCAGGGCAAATATGTAAATAACCATTACAGGTCCGTTGCTTTCCTTAAATCCGAATTGTCCGTGAAGATGTATGTCTGTCAGTGGAAAAAGTAAATACTTCGTGGTAGTCTGTGGTGCATATTCAAGTACTACATCGGTGAGCTTCTTATTAACAGACTCAATATCAACACCATTCTGAAGCAGAACAAATGTCAGGATTGAATTGTTACCCCAGTAATCATCAGTAGCGCCTATTTGTTTCAGGAATGAATATGGTATTATCCCTTTGAACCTGAACATGGAATTTTTCGGAAGGTCTTTTAATATCCCAGTAACTGTGAACTGGAACTTGTTTTCCAGAGTAATCGTCTTACCGATTGGATTTACATCACCAAAATATTTTTCAGCCAGGTCTTCTGTCAGAACAATGGAGTTGGGCTGTTCAAGTGCATCATCAGGGTCACCGGCTTTAAAAGGCAGAGTAAAAATTTTAAAGATCCCGGAATCTGCAGCTATTACAGCCGATTCGAAAAACACCTTATCACCATTTCTGAAAAGGATTCTTGGCAGCCGGTTAATGCGTGTCTGCTCCTTTATCTCCGGTATTTTTTCCTTCCATACCGGCCCGCTGGGATGAGGCGTCACAGTAACATGATAACGTTCTCCGGAATAAAACTGGTCTTCCTCAACGCGGTAAATATTATCTGCATTGACATTGAATCTCTCGAAGCTAAGTTCATCCTGTATCCAGAGCACAATAAGCAGTGAGGCAGACAAGCCTACTGCAAGTCCGGCTATATTGATGATAGTGAATACTTTGTGTCTTGCGATATTTCGGAAGGCGATGCGAAAAAAATTCGGGGTCATGTTCAGGTCGTCTGATTTTGTTAGAAAGACGCCCATAATTTTGACATGTTGCATTTGAACCCTGATATCAACTGTAATCAATTACCATAAACATTATTTCGCAATTCGCAGTTTGCAAAAGGAATTCCGCAATAACAGGTTCTACCCTGGTTTACGTTTTAATAAAAAACAAAGCATCAGAATGGCTGAGCCTAATGCGGTAGCGGCTCCGAAATAAAAGGGGACACTTGAATTCACCTTGTCATACAACACTCCGGCCAG
>CAZGDJ010000178.1:0-6763 GCA_964524635.1 uncultured Rikenella sp.
TCTCTTTTAGTATAAGCAGCCAGGAAAGCAGGTACAAGCACTTCACCTGAGCTTATTCCATAACCGCTTCTATAATCTCCTGTGACAGGTTTATCATTCACCGGATCATATGAAGGATCATAACTTCCGTCAACAGCCTCCCGTTCGTCAGCCCTGCGCTGAGATATTATTGCTGTATAATCCCTGAATTTCTCGAAAGTCGGTGAAACATAATCACCTGATTTCGGCACCTTCTCAAAGGCTGTACCCCATGACAAAACTGAAATTGTAAAGCTGCCTGTTATTCGGGTATTACGCGTGCTGTCAGGGAAGTGACCGTTTTTGTCAGCACAATAGAAAGACGAGATAGTCTCTGAATAGCGTCTGTCAGCAGTGAGGTCGATTCTGAGACCGGGGAAAGGTTCGACATTTGCCCTGAGATTAATTTGTTCACGACGGCTAAATGTCGCCGTTGTGTTAAGAAGAGAGTCAGTAGATATCCATCCGTACCTGACTGCATCATTAAAGAAATGCTCATCAGTCAGCCCGAGGATAAAGCGCCAGCCCGGAGACAACAAGCCGCCATAGTTCTGTTGTCCCAGAAATGCCGCAGAGGGTGTATATCCCGGAAGGATCTGCCCCTGTTCAATGGTATATGTGGCTGATACATTCCTTACTGCCATCAGTGTTCGTACTGCATACCGGCCGGCTACCCCAAGCGGATTTGGTTTCTTTTCAACTCTGCCCTTGATAGTGATCTTTGCCTTTGTGACATCAGCATCAGGTATATAATCAAGCCTCGTGTCAGATACTATATTGTACTTACCCGTTACAGGATTGCCCTCTGCAGAAGTAACAGTCACTGTGACATCCTTTGTTTTCAGATTATGTGTAACTATTCTCACCCGACCGGCTCTCAGGGTCACTCCTTCTTTAGTATAAGACACCTCCTCATATCCAAGACTCATTCTCTTTTTCGCGCCCGGTTGGGTCATAGTCTCAACCTCCTTAAGGAATTTAACCTTATTATAAAGATTGGTAAGGTTTGCCTGTACCGTAAACTGCCCGTTATTGGAATTCTTGATGGTATTGCCAAGGTTAATATTCATTGAATCAGGGAATATCGTTCCCGCAATCCAGTCATACCGGGCACCGTATCTTGCGTTGGACGATATCCAGGACATAAGCGGCAGTTTATTTATTGGCAGGTTATAGTTGACGTTTAGCAGATGATAATAATTCGTTGCTCGTCCGAACCTGGATATGTTAGCCATCACTGAATCACGCCATGCATCAAACAGCTCAGGATATCTCACCTTGTCAACCCCTCCTGCAGGTTCATCAATGCGGGCAATATTGCTTGAAGTAAAATCAACCTTCAGCTGTTTGGTTATATCAAATTTTACATCAAAATACCTTGTCCACTGGAAGTCTTTTGTGAAAGTAGGATCTATAACAAAGTCAGAATTACTGATATTCCTGATTTTCACTTCATTATAATATCTATATATCTCGCTCCTGAATGTCAGGTGCTTGGGGAAAAGATAAATATTGAAATCTTTGATCAGCCTGAATGCCGGAGAGCTCAGAAATTTAACCTTCTGGAAAGGCATAATATTTTTAGGTCTCGCTTCAAAATCGTATGCAATCCCGCCCCTGTAGGTTTTCTCGACATCAATTTCTGTCTTTGTGCTTGTGTTAAGAACTTCATTGTAAGAGTAGCTGACGGCTATGTTTGAAGGGTCCCATGCATGGGGTTTTTCTCCCCGTTTGGTTATACCGGCATTGCTGACAGCAAAAGTCTGTCGTCGTACATAATCACGTGATATATTCAGAATGGAATCTCTCTCAGACCTGTCTGAAGCCCTGTCAAGTGTTTCATTAAGAAGGATATCAGGGTTCATGGGGTCGTATTGAGGTGTTACACTACTTTCGGAGTAGCCAATATAAACCGGCAACCTTACGCCTATCTTCTCCGGAAAGAATTTTCCAAGTTCAAGGTTTGTTGACACATCATACTGTTTTACGTTCTCCATACTTCTTTCATTGACCTTCTTGTCAATGCTGCCCCACCCCGGTGTACTTATCTGCCCCACAAGGTTCACAGTACCAAGATCAGCAAGACGTGCCTGCATCTGAGCATTAGCAGCCCACCCTCCATTCTCCCGGAAATCACTGAGTCTGAGTTCATTTATCCATACCTCAGCTGATTTAGGCTGACCGTCATCATTGGCCGGATCTCTTGTTTTTATTGGGTTCCGGACACCAACCATGACTACCTTGATGTTACTCAGGTTCGGAGTGCCGCTTACTGATATTCTTGCCTCACCTGAGTTAACAGTGAAAATGTCAGCCAGGCTCATTGAGGACCCCGCTTTCCTGATAGCTTCATCCCGTAACTGCTTTGCATCAAGTAACAATGAAAGGTCAATTTCAAATTTATTTGCGGAAGGCCATACTATCAGTCTGTCTTCATCACTGTTATTGTTATAATGTCCGTAAGCCGTAAGTTTCAGAGGTAATTCATATTCATAGAAGTTATTCCTGTAATCAGAACCCAACCTTACAAAAACTGTAATCTCATCTTCCTGAAGTGTCTTTCCAATAAGTGACTCACCATGCACTTCCATTTTGAGTTTCTTATACTGCCTCATGTCAAGGCTGACAGTTTTATAAGTTGCCCTGGCATCACCATCAGCAAGATCAATTACCCGCAGAACCATTGATTGCTCATTTAGTTGTCTGAGTTGTGGATTGGACGGGTCTATAACCCTGTCAAAACCCGGAGGAAGGACATAATTCACCGGTTCCTTACCTGCATTCTCCTCAATGCTCACCGAACTTATTTCAAAGCTCCCGTCATCCTCTTCGGGTATTGTAATTCGTTCACCGCCCTCAAAGAATGTGAGGTTATACTTTCGCCATTCTGATCTTACAAGTTCAAGACGTGCAAAACGCAGATGTACCTCCTCATTAAAATTTCTCATAAAGATCCTTAGGAACCTTATTGACTTGAAGTCATCAATTGAACCAACAATTTTCTCATACTCAGCTATGGGTATTTTAAACTGGTACCATTTTACCGGTGATTTGTCTCCATTGGCAAATGTGGCGTTATATTCCAGTTCGTCAACAATGAAGTTCTTGCCAATGGCCATATCTCCTGGTCTGAGACTAACATGGTACTGGTAGTAGCTTTCTGTTTCGCTGCGATTGTTATCGAGGTTAATATCCTCCATGTCAGGCAGAGTGGTAGCGCTTGTAGGATATGATTCATCTGACATCTCAGCAGTTGGAGAGTTACCCTCAGTGCCGTTATATCTCTTGTACCTGTCGAGTATGCTCAGCTGCCAGCGATCATAATCTCTTCCGCGGAAGTAATGAAAGTTATCATTTGACGGATCACGCATGATTGAGTCTACAACCTCAGGACTTACCACATACCCGACAGCTTCAAGAAAGCCTTTAAAGAAAGTCGCTTCATCATCATCATTTAGTCCGTCAAGACCAATGTCCTGGTATTGACGTGATTCTGTCTTGGTGTCAAATGCATGAACTACGGCCTGCACAGTCGGGACACGACCCCATATGGTAGTATCAACATTAGTCAACAGGGGTGATGTAGGTAAGCCATTTTCAAACTGTGTATGAGAGTCACGCAGAATATCTTCTGACACATTTCCTAAATTGAAGTATAAGTCTCCGCCAGCATGATCAGTGTCTTCCGCAAAAGGATCCATGACCCAGAACTTTATGTACTGAATATTTGCAGATTCAAAATCATTATAAAGCAACTCGCGCATCATGCCACCCCATCGTGACTGCGGGGAGTTCAGGAAACCTTCAGGGCTCAGGCCGGCTGAATATATCCCCGGCAGAACATCAAAATTATAAGGACCTCTCTCTGAAGGATAAAAAGCCACATTAAGTACTGCAATATTTGTAGGAATGCCACTTACTGACTCCTTATTGGGAAAGATCTCGGTCTCATAGATCTCTCTTACAAAATGGCTTGATTGCAGGTCCGGATTAGCCCTTATATATGATGGTGTGGTAGAACCGTTACGCAGGAAAAGGGGATCGATCACATACCAGGCAAGGTTAGCCCGGTTAAATCCTGACGCAACATCCTGTATCAGGGAAGCTTCAGGGAAGAATGAGCTTTGACCCTGCGGAATACTGGCAAGCGACCATGCACTGTAAGCCCTCAGATCAAGAGGTATCTCACTCGCCTCAAAATCATCTATATATACAGCTCCGGTCGATGTTATTGCTTTACTGTGACCAGGTACGAGATGCGCAAATTCTCCAAAGAAATTGATAGATGAAGGAGCCTTTGTCTCAATAAACGGTAACCAGTCAATAATACTTGTTAAAAGTTTCGAGTCAGTTCTATATGAAGCGTCAAACCCGTAAATGGTGTTTGAGATAGGATCATCGCCATAAATAACCTTTTGAGTATAAGGCCTTTCTGTCAGATGTAATGCTGTGCCACCAAGGTTAAACTTATCTGAGAACCTGTAATTAAGATGGGTGCCCACCAGGGTCTTGGTCTGTAAGCCAAAAAATTGATTGCTTTCAAGAGAAACCTGTATCGGAGTCTCAGATTCTCTTATTGCCGGGTTGATTATTTTGACAGTGCCAAGGTTGTAATCAACAGAATAGTCAGTATTCTCAGTAAGAGTGACGCCCCCTGCCGTTACTTTAACTGAACCGGCAGGGATGTTTGCAACGTTAAGTTGTATATCAGAGCCAAAAACCGAGGTGAACTGACCTGACAGAATATATTTATTCTTTTCGGCCATCTGCCGCGCCACAGTCTTTGTTGAGTCATATAGTTCAGTAAAGACATATTTTCGTTTCTGTTCAGGATCTGTTATATAATTCAGAAGATGTCTGCCGAAGGGTTCTCTCACAGGGAAAATTATACGGCCTTTTTCTGATGTGATTGTGACACCCTCAACGAAGTCAAAAACTCCGTCAGGCTGCCTGTCAAGCTGTGAATTAAGCTGATCAAGACCCATTACCTCAAGAAGTATTTTCCTGTCAATAGGTGTTCCGGGAAGATAGCTGAGTGCATTGCCTGACTTATCATCCTGGTAGAGAATGTTGACCTCAAAATCATTCTTCTCCACGCGCCCCGATCCGATGTTGTAGATGTTTTTCATCATTAAGCCCCATGTAGGCAGTCGTGGCGTTAGTGATGTTCCCTTCAGCAATTTACATATCAGGGCGTCAGGTGCCATTATTCCATCGGTTGAGAATTCTCCCACTTTGAATATCTCGCCGTTATACGTGTATTCATATGCCACGGCAAGAATCTCGTCATTATTTAGTGCTACATTCAGTGAAATATACCCCAGCTGTTTGTTGACAGTATACTCACGATCAGTGAGTTTCCTGGAATTCTCAATCTTCTCGTAGTCTCTGCCTATCTTGAAATCATCAGCTATTGGTGCAAATGCGTCTGACAGCTGATTGATGCTTCTGATAGCACTGTATGTAGTCAGCATTTCTTCGTAAAGACGGTTGCTTTTATTTGAAGGATTATCATACCCGGTTCCTGAAGACTGAAACTGTGGGATATCGTTATAGATGTTTGCTTCATTTTCAGCCAGGTCCATAAAAGCTATTATGTTCCGGTTGCTCACATCGTCAAAACGGTTTGACTGATTTGTGATCCAGACCTCAATTTTTTCTATGTTCAGACCTGTGCTTACTATAGGAAGGTTTTTCAGGGCCCCGTCAAATTTATCTTTAAAATCGTGTGAAAGGAAAAAGTGCTTGTTAGCCTCATAATCATCGGCAGTTAACTCATAGTCTGTCAACTGTGCTCCTCCTTTGACCTCCACTACTGTTGATTCTCCCTTTTGCTGTGAAAGGACACTGGTCACTGTCAGCTTGCCAAACTGCAGCTCAGTCTTCAGGCCAAAAAGACTGTAGCTGCCCGTGATAAGTGTACCGTTAAGTGGCAGTGTAACATCACCGGCTTCAATTTTCTTGATTATCTCATCTTCCTTGCCTGAATACTCCAGCTTGGTACGGTTTTCAAATTCAAAAAGTGCATCAGTGTTATAGTTGATACCCAGTTGCATTTTATCACCTATAGTACCGGTAACGTTCATCTGTATCTTTTCCTGGAAGTCAAATGTGGGTATTGTGCGCAGTCTTTCTGATAATGTGGGATTTTCAGTGTGCGAGATATTTATTCCGAAAATCAATTCTGCAGAACCCTGAGGAACAATATTAATAACATTGCTCCCGAAAATCTTGTCAAAGGTTTCTCCCCCCACCTCTATCTGTGGTATGAGGGATGACTTGAATCCCTTTACATCCCCCCGTAGCCGGGCATCCCAGTAATCCCGCATAGCCTGTTCGAATTCATATTTCCGATATTCATCCGGATTCATGAAAATCGGTTTACGGTAATCAATACTACCTATTTTCTGATAAATAATATACTGGTTATTCTTCCCGTCATAGACAACGGAAGTGTTGATATTTGACGGATTATTCAAAAACAAAGGGGAAGATTTTGTGGCATTCCATGGCTGGTCAGGATCAGCATTAAGCTTCAGAGGCACCTCTCCTGTGCCAGTCTGGGCTGTTGCATAAAGTGACAACGCTGACAGCGCTATAAGCAGCACTGCCCTGATGATCAGACTTCTATTTAGAACAGAAAACTGCAACCCGGCACTTATCGTTTATAATAGTTTCAGCGCCTTTCTCACAAGCTCCTCAACAGGGAGGTTCTTATTTTCCCTTAAGAGGTTATCCAAAACTT
>CAZGDJ010000179.1:0-6759 GCA_964524635.1 uncultured Rikenella sp.
GAAAATAACCTGTATTGATGTGCCTGAGCATACCACCTTTATGTTGTTGGTACTGCCATTGCCTGCATTAAGATTGTCACTGCTGATATAGTCCTGGATTCCATAGGGAGTATTGTCTTTCCATTTGATAAGCAGCCAGTGACCGTTCGGGACGATACATAACTGATATGAGCTTACAAACGGGTTTTGCGTTTGGGATCTGAAGAAAATGCCGGCGTCGTACCCTGTCGATTCAATTCCCAGCTTAACCGTAAAATCGAAATCACCAAACTGGTTATAATTGTAGCAATTGTAAGGACGAATACCCTCGTCATTGGTTCCGGTTATAACCAGGACAGAATCAGTCACCTCCCATTGCGCTGATCCGTCATTAACAAAATAGTTTGCACTGTCGTCCTCAAAATCCTCGAAGAAGCCTTTAGCATAACCTGCTTCTATCTCCTTATTTCTGTTCATCACTATCGTCAATGGATTGTCACTGCCCGAGGCATCACTGCTCCATCCGATGAAGTAATATCCCAGGGCAGGTTGTTGCGAAAGGTTCACTTCGGTGCCCGGTTCATATCCGTTCTCAGCAACGGTGTCAGCCGTAATTGTCCCTGCCGCGTCAGGATTGACAGTAAGGGTAAGGTTGTAAGGACCTTTTTTTCTGCATCCGGAAAGGGTCAATATGGATAAGATAAGTATTAAGCTGAGGGCGCTGAGAGCCGACCAGATAAAGTAATAAGTGGGAATGCTTTTTGCTTGGTGTATTCTTTTGAAAGTCATTGTTTTATGAGGTAAAATCAATTTACTATTTATTGTTGTTAGCTTTTCCTGGTTTCGGATAACCGAATATAGTAACAATAAGGGAGAGATGGGCACCGTTTTTGTTACTTTAATTGTCTTTAGGCGCCCCTCTTCTCCCGTCATCCTCTCGGATATGCCCCTATCCCCAGCCCTTCCCCAAGACGGTGGAAGGAGTTTTAATAGATATCTATAGCCACAAAAGGCTGTGTGTGAGGGCAGTCCATGGTTTTTATGTTCCTTTCTTGTCTTGATACAAGAACCGATCCCGCGTAGCGGGAGAGCTCACGAGACCCTGCCATCTGGCAGGGGTGAGTAAAGGAACCAAAGAAGATCAAGGCTTAAGATAATTTCCGGGCTCCTGTTTTCTTATTTGCTCTCCGTAATACAAATCTTTGGTGACCTGCCCTGCAATCAGGCTCCTCACTAAAATAGCCCACTGGGCTATTTCTTAACGTTCGGCCCCAAACAGCTTTGCTTGCACAAGCCTTTCGCAGCAAAAAAGAAAACACTCGCTTTTCCAGAAATTCTCTCAGGTCGGTCCTGTCACCTGAAAAAAATTCTGGAACCCTGAAACACTATATATAAGGATTGCAGGCACAAAATAGCCTGTAAAATTGAACAGGTATTTATTCTATCGCCCCGTCAAGTTTAGGAAGATCCTCATTCTTGGGAATGAAAGCAGCATTAAGTACAAGTATCTTCCACCCGGCTTCTGTTTTTACCAGGTGATATGCGTTGCGCCAGGGTATTTTGTAATAGGAGGGGATCAGATACTGATCAACCACAGTGGCAGAGTTGCCATCGGCAGCGACTTGTATTTTTCTTTCACTGATGAATTTCAGTTCAGGAGCACCACCGGAGAGCATTTGGGTCCACATATCCGTAAATTGTTGCTTGTTAAAAAACTCTGACGGATCAGTCCCCATGCATAATGCATTTTCATCGAGGTAGAATGATAGTGTGGCCACATCCTGTTTGCTGAACGCGGTGTTAAACACATCGAAGAGGGAATCAATAACGGCTTTTTCAGCTTCAATGTCAACCACAACAGGTATGGGAGCCTGCTTACAGGCAGTGATTGTCAGGATGGTCAGTACCAGAATAAGACAGTTCTTTTTCATACTTTTTATTTTAATATCAAACCAAAGAGTCTTACAGTAAGTAAAAAGCTCCTCTCTGCAACAATATCAACTGAATGCCCTGCGCCTCTCCCTGAAGCTGATAAGCATCCCTTTCTTTTCATCCCAGAGCCTGAGAACCAGAGACTCAAATGCAGACAAGAAAGTTACAGGCTTTATCGTCCTGAACATTTCATTCTCATTGTTACATCTCTTCAGGTTATAATTCGGGATGAGCGGACTGAGATGGTGGATATGATGATAACCGATATTACCCGTGAACCAGTTAAGAACTGCAGGCAGCCTGAAGAACGAACTACCCTGCAGAGCTATTATTTTGTAATCCCATGAGTCTGATCCTACCCATTGAACATGCCTGAACTGGTGCTGGACATAAAAAAGCCACACCCCATGCACGGTGGCAATATACAGGACGGGAAGCTGTATCATCAGGTACGCTTTCCATCCAATGACCATTATCAGAGAAAAAATTACCAGGGTAAGGGCAAGGTTTGTCAGTTGAACATATATATGCTCCTTTACAGACATGTAGCTCTTCGGGAACCGGTAAAGGACAACAAAAAGTAATAATGGTGCCATGCCAAAAAGAAACAGAGGATGGCGATAAACACGATAAAGGAAACGTTGCCACCGGTTCCTGCTCAGGTATTCATCTACGGTCAGGGTTGCCACATCGCCCGTGCCGCGCTTGTCAAGGTTCCCGACCGTCTGGTGATGTATCCTGTGATCCCGGTGCCACCTGTGGTATGGAGTGAATACCAGGAGCCCCGTAATGACACCCACTATGATGTTCAACTTCCCGGAGCTGAAAAACGACCCGTGCCCGCAGTCGTGGAAGATGATAAAAGTCCTTACCAGGAAACCTGCGGCAGGGATAGTGAGGGCGAGGGTGATCCAGTATGATATCTTAAGTGACCATATCATCAATACCCACATGAGGATATACGACCCGGTGGAATTGACAATCTGCCACCAGCTTTTCAGATTGTCAGGCTTGTTATATCTTGATACTATCTCAATCCATTCAGGCCTGACATTTTGTACTCTTTCCTTATCCATATATTTCCCCCCTGAATCCTGCTGAACAAATTCAAGACACTGTAAATCAGAAATCAAAGGTAAGTCAATTTGCAGCCTGAGTCAAGTAATTGGCCTCGGCCCACCGGTGCTATGTTTACTTTGACAATATGAAAGCGTTGGTCATGGCTATTCTTACTTTCTTGTCTTGATATGCCCCGTTTCTCCCGTCCTCCCCTCCCCAATATTGGGCGAGGAGGTGAATACAAAATAACATTCGCTTTATCCGGAAATTCTCTCAGGTGGAAAACTCAAACTCCCACATATATATATTTTCTCCTCCTAAGATAGGAGGGGTTCCCTAATGGAATCATCAGGGCGGGGTGGTATGATTTTAACGTACCCCCTTTCCCGTCCCTTCCCCCAAAGGGGAAGGGTGCCACCTCTGCCTATGCGTGAAAGTTGTCCGCAGCCGGAGCGAATTGCGGCTGAGGCTGTGGTGGGAGGCTCGTAAATCGTGACAGGCTCTATCTTAGGAGGGGAAACTTTGGATTATAGGTCTCTTACGACTAAACGACTAAACGCCTAAACGAATCAACCCCTGAAACCCTTCTGTCAACTCAATTTATCGCTTGCCTTATATTTGACTGATTTTACATACCTTTAATGTACTTGTTAATCAGTGATTCACGTAATGAGAACAGATCTTCATGTCGGTATATTTGATGTAATCATTTTCCTGGGCATTTTCCAGGGTCTGTTATTGTCGTGGTTTTTTATTAAAAACTCTGGTGGCAAAAGGAGATCAAACCTCTTCCAGGGCTTGTTGCTGGTCTCACTGGCACTGGGGATATTTGAGGAGTGGCTGAATAACACCGGCTTCATTGTCAGGGTTCTTTATCTTACCAACTTCAGTGAATCACTCAATTTCGTCTTCGCTCCCCTGTTTTACTTTTACATTTATACAAGCCTCAATCCCGAATCAAAGAGAAAGGCATGGATACACTTTATCCCTTTCTTTTTCTGGACTATCTATATGATATTCCAGTTCATCCAGCCTGACGAGATGAAGTACAATTCGTACTTACAAACCAAACATCCGGACTGGGAATTTCTTCCATATGGTGACCAGGTATCAGATGACCCTCTTGGTATCAGGGTTTATGTCAACCAGCTGATGCTGCTGCAGTTTGCTGTGTATATTTTCATGGCTGTTTACATACTTATAAGAAAGTACAGATCTGTGGGGGAATCATTCTTCAGGACAGACAACACCCTTCTCAGGGTGCTACGTAACTCAGTCATACACATCCTGATTCTGATCGTAATAATGCTGATCACCAAGATCAATTTCGGCATGAGGAGCGACATTGGCGGTTACCTTGTGGCCTCTTATGTTTCATTCATGATATACGCCACCACATGGCAGATCATGAACAGGTCCGACTTCTTCGACTCACCCGGTTCTTTTTTCTCCTTCCCCGCAGTGAAATACCAGAAATCTTCACTCTCAGATGAAAATAAAGAGCAGATACTCAAAAAGATCACCAGGGAGATGGAGGCCAACAACTACTTCACAAATAACCTTGCATCACTGGCGGGCCTCGCAAAACAAATAAATGAGTCGCCGCACCATGTCTCCCAGGTGATTAATGAAAAAATGAACAGGAATTTTTTCGAGATGCTTGCCTGGTACCGCGTTGAACATGCAAAAAAGCTTATCAGGCAGGATAAGCAGGGAAAAATTACCGTTGAAGAGCTCGCCGAGATGGTTGGTTACAACTCAAAATCGTCCTTTAATTCCGCTTTCAGGAAATATGCCTCCAAAACGCCGTCTGAATACAGGAAATCATCCGACTGATCATATGCTCCTGTTTATCTGTTTGTTACAGCGACAGCTGTGACAGTATTGCGTCTGTGCCTATAGGCGCGCACATCGTTCCGATAGGCTAAGTCGTTCTCGCCGGTGCAGTCATTTTATGTTTGCCATGAAAATCAAAAACGAAAAGCAATGGCAGACAATTTTGAAACCAGGACAGAGCGTCAGTACTACATAGACTGGCTCAGGATTTTACTCATAATAAGTGTATTCCTGTTTCACCTTGGGATGATATTCAATACATGGGACTGGCATGTAAAAAACGATATAGTATATGACGGGTTGCTGAGGCAGATCATGATTTTTCTCCACAACTGGCGTATGCCTCTTTTATTCATGATCTCCGGAGCAGGCACATGGTATGCCCTGAAGAACATCTCCACCGGCAGGTATCTCCTTGAGCGTACCAAAAGGCTTCTCATCCCGCTCATGGCCGGCATCTTCATTCTTGTTCCTGTGCAGGTCTATATAGAGAAAGCGGACCATTACCAGTCGCTACTGGCATTCTATCCCCACATGTTCGAAGGTTTTTATCCGCAGGGAAACTTCAGCTGGCATCATCTCTGGTTCATTGCTTACCTGTTTGTCATAGCCCTTATAATATCACCGTTTCTCAACATGCTTCGCAGCAGCAGGTTCATGGCCATGGTAGGGAACATGGAGCAAATCTTCACGCGGCCTCTCGGACTGAATCTTATTATTATCCCGCTCCTCCTGTCACAAATAATCCTCCGTAACTTCTTCGAGACGGAGACACATGCCCTTGTCAACGACTGGGCGAGTATCACCTCTTACCTCATCTTCTTCCTTGCAGGTTTTATCCTTCTTCCCATAAAAAGCATCGCCGGCGCAATGACACGATACAGGAGACTGTACCTTGCTGAGACCGCCGTCATGATGACAGTGATGATGATGGTTCAGAAGCAGGTGGACACTGTCAGGACCGCCGAGGTTTTGTATGATGTTGCCGCCCTGGCAATGAGCTGGACATGTGCCGTTGCAGTCACAGGCTATGCCAGGAAGTATCTTGACTGCACCTCCTCATTCAGGAAAATGGCCAACGAGGCTATCTACCCGTTCTACCTGCTTCATCAGCCTGCACTGGTGATAACAGGATACGTTTTTGTAAAAATATCTATCCCGGTGTTACTGAAAGTGGTTCTGATTTTCAGCACATCGCTCTTGCTGATCCTTTCAGTCTACTGGTTTCTTATCAGGCCTTTTAATGTCACACGTGTACTGTTCGGTATGAAGCCGCTCTGTAAAAAGGAAAAGCCTGTCGCAGTGTCTCAGGCAGATATTGTTTCATGTGCAGAAAGGGCATAAGACAATAATAGAAAGCACCAAAATGAAAAACGGATACAAGATCCTTAATAATAATTCTAATCATCAATTAAAACTTAAAGTCATGAAAACAAAAAACGAAAAAACAGGAAAGTCCGGCAGAATGCTGGCAAGTGTAACAATGTTCTCAATGATGCTGATCTCTGCATCTCTATCAGCACAGGAAACAAAACCCGGGCGTACGCTCCTTGGACCTGATGTCACTTTTGAAGAAGTGTGGTCCCCGGAAGTAAAACTGAACAGAATCCAGCGCCAGACAGGCACCCTGGTAGGCATGTATGGCGGGACGCTCATCAATGGTAAATATCTTTTAGGATTTACCGGGGGTGTGAACCTGGGTCACCCGACAGTCAACTATGGTTACTTCGGTGGCATCGGACAGGTGATAGTTTATCCCGGAAAGATGGTGCATGTGAGTGCCCAGCTTGTCGTTGCTTATGGCACAACCAAAGATTATGAAAATCCTAAAAATGGTTTACTGGATAATTTCTGGAATATATCCGGTGAACGGTTCATGATGACAGAGCCGGGAGTTAATCTTGAGGTCAACCTGAGCGAGAAGATGACCCTCGTCACCGGGGTGAGTTACAG
>CAZGDJ010000180.1:0-6756 GCA_964524635.1 uncultured Rikenella sp.
CCGCAATAGGCGAAATCCATAGTGACACTAACTGCGCAGTTGTACAAAAGCTTGGATATCTCGTTGTTAGTTCCGTATGCCACATCAGGCATTGCACTGTAATTATATGTCCTGTCTGAAAGAAATGTCAGAGTACCGTAACTTGGGTCATCCCCGCAATCGAACACTCCATAAGGATCAAGTGGGTCTACGTATGAGGTATCGCCTACGCTGGTAAGAGGATATTGATAGTACTTTATTATTTCTCCCATAGCTACTGCCACGCATCCGGCAGGTGCACGGTCTCCAAAGCTGGGGGCCGATGGATGTCCATCAACTCCACATATAGGTGTATAGGCATTATATTGTGATCCCTGACCCCACCTGGAAGTAAGATCCAGAACCAGAGTTTCTGAATCCAGCTTTCCCTTTGAAAGATAAGAGCTCCATAATTGTTGTCCTTTAGTGCTTTTAGTTCTGGTTTTAAAGGAGGTCTCTATTTCGTCAGCAAATGAATTCATTAATTCAAAAAATGCCGGAGGTATTTCTGTGGAGGTCAGATCATATGATCCTTCTGGAATATAACCCAGAACCGGAACCAGATTATAGTCAGCGGACATGATGATAAAACCATCTTCGCTCTCTTTGCTTCCCTTGAAATGGATATTGAAAATATAGTATAGAACAGCATTTCCTGATTTCTTCGTTTCGGCCAAAACAAGGTCTATATCTTCAGCTGATGCTGCAATATATCTTTTATCGGTCGACAGGCAATAGTTTTTTGCTGCAGCTTTAACGGTCTCTATATTAACGGGATTGAGGTTATTCAAATCTTGTGAAAAGATCACAGATGTAATGATCAAAAGAAAAAAAAGGAGGAAGAAATACCTTAAAGTTATCTTTCTCATTTGAGGAGTATTATGTTTTTCCGTAAATAAGGACCTATGTAAATCTTAAATTGATGTACAAAAATTCCTTTGTCAAAGTTAAACAGTTTATTCTTGTTTTTGTTTTGGTTTCTCTCGCTAAACTGAAAAATTGTTGATAATTTGACGAGGATACCTAATCTTTTGACCAAATTTTAAATTCGGTAGATGGAACAGCAATAATTCATAAAAGCTCTTTAAATCAGAGTGAAATATTTGCATTAAAAACTTGGTTTAGATATTATCAAATCTTGAATTCGATTAAATAAATCCATTAATAGCTAACTCATCTTCTAAAAGGTTATTTTTACATTCATTAGTCAAAGCATGAACTTCAAACTCGTATCTGACTTCACCCCGACAGGTGACCAGCCGGAGGCTATCAGGCAGCTGACGGAAGGATTACGCCAGGGCTTGCCATACCAGACACTTCTTGGCGTTACAGGATCAGGCAAGACCTTTACAATAGCCAATGTAATCGAACAGATTCAGAAGCCTGTCCTGGTACTTAGCCATAACAAAACCCTCGCAGCTCAGCTCTATGGTGAGTTCAAACAGTTTTTCCCGGAAAATGCTGTAGAGTATTTTGTCTCATACTATGACTATTACCAGCCTGAAGCCTACCTTCCCGTAACTGACACATATATTGAAAAAGATCTCGCAATAAATGATGAGCTGGAAAAACTCCGTTTGAGTGCTACCTCATCTTTGTTATCAGGGCGCCGTGATGTGATCGTGGTTTCTTCAGTATCATGCATTTTTGGCGTTGGTAACCCTGATGACTTCCATTCTAACACGGTACATATACGAAGAGGGCAGAAGGTGTCTCGCAACCTCTTGCTGCACAAACTTGTCGACAGTCTCTATGCACGTAATGAGATTGAATTCAGCCACGGAACCTTCAGGGTCAGGGGTGACACAGTGGATATCTTCCCTGCCTATGCGGATATTGCCCTGAAAGTCCTTTTCTTTGGCGACGAGATAGAGGAGATATCCACATTTGATCCGGTCAGCGGATCAAGGCTTGAGGATTTCAGCGAGTATGTTATCTACCCGGCAAACATCTTCGTAACGACTCGTGAACGCATTAATCAGGCTGTCAGTCAGATACAGGATGATATGGTACTTCAGTCAAAGCATTTCAAAGATACAGGAAGGCCTGAAGAAGCAAAACGCATTGAACAGCGTGTTCAGTACGACCTTGAAATGATAAAGGAGCTGGGCTATTGCAGCGGTATTGAAAACTATTCAAGATATTTTGACGGCAGGCCACCTGGAACAAGGCCTTTCTGCCTTCTGGATTATTTTCCAAAGGATTTTATCACTGTCATTGATGAGAGTCACGTTACCATGCCTCAGATACGTGCAATGTACGGTGGCGATCATTCGCGCAAACAGACGCTCGTGGAATTTGGCTTCAGGCTGCCGTCAGCACTGGATAACAGACCATTAATGCTTGATGAGTTCGAATCACTTACCGCACAGACGATATACATGAGCGCCACGCCGGCTGATTATGAAATGGAAAAATCCGAGGGCGTCTTTGTTGATCAGGTTATCAGGCCCACCGGACTCCTTGATCCTCCTATTGAAGTAAGACCCAGTCGTAACCAGGTTGACGACCTTATGGAAGAGATCAGAAAAAGGTCCGCTGCCGGCGAAAGAACTCTGGTCACTACAATGACAAAACGTATGGCCGAGGAGCTTAACACTTACCTCGCAAGATTTGACGTCAGGTGCCGTTACATCCATTCTGATGTTGAGACACTAGAGAGAGTAGAGATTCTTGAGGGTCTTCGCTCAGGTGAGTTTGATGTGCTGGTGGGAGTGAACCTGCTGAGAGAAGGGCTTGATCTCCCCGAGGTATCACTTGTAGCCATTCTTGATGCGGATAAGGAAGGCTTTCTCCGGTCGGGCAGGGCCCTGACACAGACTGCAGGCAGGGCTGCCAGGAACCTGAACGGTCTTGTGGTTATGTATGCAGACAAGATAACAGGTGCGATGCAGGAGACCATCGATGAGACTAACAGGAGAAGGACTAAACAGACCAGATACAATGAGGAGATGGGAATCACCCCGCGTCAGATTGTGAAGAAGAGCGGAGCAATGATAAGGAGCCTGACCCGCAAGGGAGTAACAGTAAAAGCATATACCGGCCCTGAAGCAATTGACGTGGCTGCTGACCCTGTCCTTAAATACATGTCGAAAGAGCAGATTGAAAAGACCATTGAGAAATCACGCAAGGCAATGGAGAAGGCAGCCGCTGCACTAGACTTTATCGAGGCAGCACGCCTGCGGGATGAGATTGAGGGGATGAAGAAGATGATCAGATAGAATTAAGACAAAAGACAAAAGTTAAAAGACAAAAGTACGAAGTGTGAGCTGAATGTCAGGTTTATGGGTGAACCTTGGAACCTTGAAACGCCAGCTCTTAATTCTTAATTTACTACTACCTTTTACCTTTTGCCTTATGCCTATTTTTTATATCTTTGAATATGCTCAGACAAACCAAATACCTTTTATTAGTTTTGCTTTTCATGGCAGGCTGTACTCCTGATGAACCTTTCGTGGAGGACGGAAAGGTAATTGTGCTTATGTACCATCGTATCTCAGAAGGTGAGCCGGGAAATCTGTATGAGAGAAGCCTGGCTGACCTGGAATCTGACCTGGTATACCTTCAGGAAAACGATATAAGAGTTATCGACTTTAATGATCTTGAAGAGATGGTCAATAAGGGGAAAACTCTTCATCATAATTATGCGATACTGACCTTTGATGACGGCGATCACTCATGGTTCACGAGAGTACGACCATTGCTGGTCAGGTATAAGATGTGTGCAACATTATTTCTGTGGGTTTCTATGATTGAAGAGGGGAGAGATTCGTTTTTATCATGGGATGAGGTTGAGCTGATGAGCAGCTATATTGATGAGAATGGCAAAAGGCCTTTTACATTCGGTTCACATACTCTGTATCACCAGTATCTGTATGACAGAAAGATTGCCATGGATGATCCTGAGGCATTTGACGTCTACCTTGATGAGGAGCTGGGAGGGTCAAGGAACCTTATCCTTAAGCATACACCTGTCGATGTGAATGTTCTTTCACTACCCTATGGTAATGGTGCAGGCGATGCTGATATCATCACCGGAGCAGAACGAAACGGGTATAAGATCATCAGGACTTCCGAATGGGGCGCTATTGAAATTGATAACTTAAACCTCATGCGCATCCCAAGCCTGCCGATACTTGATGATACAGAACAGACGCAGATAGGCACATATCTGGGTATTGAATAGCAACAAGTTTGTCTTTTGACCTGTTTGTATTGATCTGGTCCTTTCCGGACTAAATTGATTTGACCGAATCATTCCTGAATTACTTGCATTTTTTGAAGCTATGTTGACCTTTTCGATCACTTGTTCCGCATTAATGCATTGACAAATCAACAAATCAACAAATCAACATTTTTTAATAATTTACTCAAAATACACTAATGTAATAAAAAAAGTGTAATTTTGTCCCGGAAAAACTCAGTGATGAAATCTCTTTATCATGGGGTATTATCTGGCAAGTATCAGATATTCACGAAATAAGAAGCAACAGAATGGCTGAAGACAGGAAACAAAAATATGCTTCAAAGGCGATGGAGGTTTTCAAACGCGATGGTCTTCGTATGTCTCTTGATGAGGTAGCAGAAAAGATGGGTGTAACGAAAAAGACTCTCTACAATCATTTCGCTTCAAAGGAAGAACTATTAAGATATTGTATGAGTTCATTTGCTGCTGACCTGAAAGAATCACTGGGTGTGATGAATTCTTCAGATTCAGATGCCATAACAGGTTTAATCATGGGAGTAAAGACAATGGGAGATCTTTTTCACACACTCAGCCCGGTGTTCTTCTTTGATCTTAAAAAGCTTTATCCTGAGATTGCAGGAGCAGAGCATTCATCCGGCTCCGGCACTTTTATTGAAAGTATAAGACAGAATCTGCAAAAAGGGATTAAAGAAAAACGCTACAGGTCTGATCTGAATGTTGACATGGTAAGTCACTATTTTGTCTATTCAATGGTCAGTTTTTTTCTTAACAGGATTCTTGTTAATTCTGAATACACTCCTTCGGAATACTTCAGGACGATTCTTGATTATCATCTGAATGCAGTAGTGACAGATCAGGGACAGGATTTGTTAAGGTCATTATGAAAAATAGTTATAAATATATAATGGAATGAAAAAAACAGGAATTCTAGTGTTTTGCTTGTTCGTCTCTTACTCTTCACTGAACGTGGCGCAGGAGACCTATAATCTTCAAAGTTGCATAAAGTATGCGCTGGAGAATAACCACAATATACGGAAGTCTCAGTTTGATCTGGAGAAGAGTATGCAGGCGAGGCGAGAGGTTCTGGGTGCTTTACTGCCTCAGATGAACAGCACGGGGAGTCTCAATTACAACATCCAGAAATCGAAATTTATCATGCCTAACTTCATCAACAGCATGTTGCCACCTGCCATGCAGGATCCGGCAGCTCCAGAATACATGACGATTGAGATGGGCATGAACTATTCTTCATCTATCGGAGCTACGTTAAACCAGCAGTTGATAAATTTCTCACTTTTCAATACCCTTGACATAACCCGGACAGCTGAAAGCCTTACAGCTCTTGGCGTTGAGGCGAAGGAGGAAGATGTGATTGCACAGACCGCAGGTTTATTTTATGCTGTCCAGGTTACGGACTTCGCTATGCAATTATTCGGCAGGAGTGTTTCAATAATTGATACCATGCTTAATACCATGGAAGCAAGCTACGCCAATGGCCTTGTTAAAAAAGTTGACCTTGACAGGCTGAAGGTAACAAGGACAAATCTGGCTACACAGCAGGCTGCCATGAAAAATGCAGTACAGGTACAAAAGAACCTCCTGAAACTGCAGATGGGTGTTGATGTTAATTCTCCTCTTGAGCTTCAGAGCATTGACATGACATTTTTTGAAGCAAGATCAGGAGATAATTTTACTGCTGATTTTGACCTGAGCAAACAGACATCATATAAGATTATTTCAACACAGGCTGACCTGACAGCTTTGCAACGCCGGGGAGCTGTTTATGAGTCGCTCCCTGTAATGACAGCAATGCTCAGTTATAGTTATAACGGTGTTTGCGATGAGTTCTTCAGGGGGGAAACGAATTACTGGTATCCTAACTCAATGGCAGCTTTGTCACTGAAGATCCCTATTTTCAGCGGTTTCTCACGGAGTGCCAAGATCAGGCAGGCTGAGGCTGAAATGAAAAAAATCAAAGAAGACTCCGAGTCGCTGGGTCAGTCACTTAACATGGCATTCAATAATGCTGTCCTGAAACTGGAGGACAGCCGCCGTACAATTAAAATGCAGCAGGATAACATGGCTCTGGCTGAAGAAGTATCACGCATTACAGAGGGTAACTATTCTCATGGCCTTGCTTCAATGTCGGATGTGCTTAATGCCAGCAATTCATTGATACAGTCTCAGATGAGCTATGCCGACGCCCTGAATAACTTTATGAAAGCATGGATAGATCTGAAGAAGACCAGCGGAACTGTAAGAGAACTTGCAGATTAAATGCAGCAAATAAGAATAAAAACAGATAAGAAAAATAATAAACAATAATGACTCTGAAACCTGACTTTCAGGTTAGGAGACAGAAAAAAAATAAAAGATGAAAAAGATAATTCCTTTCATTTCAGTAATAGGCCTGCTTGCAGTAATTGTACTGATTCTGGTTATGAACAAAAAGGCATCACAGAAAAAAACTGAACTGGCAATGCAGGTGTCAACAGCTGTTTCGGTCGGGATGGAAGTTGTGAAAGCAACTC
>CAZGDJ010000181.1:0-6733 GCA_964524635.1 uncultured Rikenella sp.
CATCAATCATTGCTTCCTTCCTTGTCTCAGACAACCGGATGATTATCGTTCCATTTCCCCGCACGGCATCTATGGCATTCTTGACGAGGTTTTCAATCACCCATCCCAGAAGTATGGCATTAGCCATTACCTCACATTTTCCGGTACTTTCAAGAATGACATTAAGATTAATGGTTGATGTCATCCGTTTTCGGAGATACTCAGCTGTTGTCTCAAGAAGTGCCGGCAGAAAAACGGTATACATTTTCGGTTTTGATCCGATAAGTGAGAATCGCTCAGTTATATTATTTAGTCTCAGGACATCAGCTGAAAGGTCTGCTGATATGTCACTTTCAGGGTATCTCGATTTAAATATTTCAACCCAGGCAGAGAGAGAAGATGTTGGGGTGCCAAGCTGATGTGCCGTCTCGCGCGAAAGTCCCACCCAGACCTTGTTCTGCTCTGCCACGCGGGAGGCACTGAAAGCCACATATGCTACTGCAATGAACAGCAGTATTACCCCAAGCTGAATAAAAGGATAAAACCTGAGTTGCCTGAGAAGAGTGCTTTCCCTGAAATACAGAAGCTGCTGCTTTCCCGCGGGAAGATCAATGATGATGGGTTCATTCTTACCTCCCATACGCCTCAGCTCTCTGTAAAGAGCTGAAGTATCGGTTGATAAAGACTGAGGTAAATTTTTGTGAGATATAATGTTATCCTGATCGTCAACAAGAATTACAGGAACAATATTATTGTTTTCTACGATACTGAATATGAAATCAAAATCGTCGGAGGTGTCAGTAAGGCCAACAAGTCTTCTTGTTGCCTCTGCCCATTGTTCAGCCTTCTTTTTTTCTTCAGTCTTAAGTTTTGAAACCAGTTTCTGAGTGTAGAGCAATGACCCTAATCCAATCACAACAGCAAAAACCAAAAGTAAGAACTTCCATATCATTTTCCTGCGATAGATATTCATGGCGTCACCTTAACTTTTTAAATAGGTTTTTCAGGTCTTTAAGTTTTACCGGATCCTCAGAAACCACTGAATCTTTAGTGTTTTCTTTCCCCTCTTCCCAGGTTATGGTGAACCGGGGCTTGCTGTTTTCAGGAGCTTTGGTTAAAGTATCACCCTTATACCAGCCGTATTCTTCATTAAGGATTCCCTTAAGAGTCTGTTTTTCTTCGGCTATATCCTCTTTTATTATGTCCTGAGCCTGACCGAAGTCATAACTGACATTCGTCTTATTGGCCTGGCAGACAATCTTGAGAGGAATTGTTGCCTTACCGGTATTATCAACTTTAACATTGCCAAAAGCAGCATCATGCCGATTGTTATCCCTGGCTTTACGGCTTAAAACCTCAGACAGAAGCAACCTAACATGATAGGTGTAATCTCCGTCAAATGTGTGAGTTCCGTATATTGTGAAATTGACTGCTGAAGAATTGATCAGCATTTTTGGGATTGTTATTGTCCGGTTCCTGATATAAAGATCATTTTCGAGATGTGAGAAACTGATGGTTTTCAGTTCATCGAGATCGATGTAAGACGAAAGGCTTTTTGCCGGTTCAAAGTCTATTAAACGGCCATTTTTTATTGACATGTGAGACTCCGCCACAAGTGTTTTGGTGATAATATTAAATTCCTTATCAAGGGGTGTAAGCATTGTCAGATCTCCAGTAAGTGTACCATTAAGATTGTCGCTTACAATGAATTCCTGCCCAAAATTATTGAACGATTTAAATGCCTGGTTAATGTCTATCTCATTAACCTTCAGGTTTGCCTTTGAGATGTATGAATCTTTCCCCTGCCTTCCGATTAAAAGATCTCCGGATAATGTTCCTCCCAAACCGTTAACTTTTACATCGGTGAAAGTAAGCAGATATGGCCTGTATAAAAGTGTACAGCTGAAATTACCTGCATGAAAATCCTTGTTGATGACACTGTCAGCCTTAAGCCTGATATTCATCCTGATATCAGACGGGAATGTGCTTGTACTGTCCTTCTTTTCTTCTGTTTTCTTTTTATCAGAACCTGTGAATGTTGTTGGAATGAAGGTGTCAACCCCTACATCTCCCAGAATGTTCATTGTTTCATTTTTCCCCGACAGCCAGCCTGTAAAGTTCTGCATTTCAGCATTGATTGTAAAATGCTGGTCAAGAACAGAGAAAGACAGATTCTCAGTTTTAAGATTATTATCTAAATAAACTGCACCATTAACATCAGACAGAACCAGATCCTTTGCTGCAATTGTTGCCCCGAAGTCTTTGAAAATGAGGCTGGCAATGGGATGCAATGATGGCAGGTCGGCAAGTGAGAATCTAAGGCTGTCTGACAGATGTCCGTCAAGACTGATACTGCCCCTGACGGAGCCTTCCTGTAATTTAATGAAATCACTTTTAATAAGTTTCCTGAGGTCCTCAAATATCAGATCGCCTTCAAGAGAAAGCGAAAAATGAGGTGCGGCAAGGTTCTCCAGTTTCATTGAGCCGGAAAAATAGGCTGATCCGAAAGAAGTTGTCAGTGTATCAAGGGAAAAAAGAAAGGTTTCGGGACTATTGGAGTTGCCGTTTGTTAAGCTGCCCCTGAAAGACAGGTTGTTTACGCTCAATCCTGCAGCCATATTGTTGAACGTTCCGTCTGAAAGGCTAAAGCTGGCATTAAAATGGGGAGTTCCTTCTTCACCATAAGGACCTGCAATAATGCAAGTAAGATCAACAAGACCTTCTGGTTTCAGGTTTTCTGCAACAGATTTTGGTTTTGAAGGCAGAAAGGCTTTAATGTCAGCAATATTTATCTTTTTTCCTTTTATTACCATATCAATTGATTTGATACTGTAATTTATGGTTCCATCAACATCAAAATTCAGACCTGCAAGCTCAACAGATCCCCGTGCAATAGAAAGAGAGTTATCAGTCTTCCTTACCTTTATTTCTGTCTTGGCCGGAATGTTCATGAACCTCATTCCGTTTATATTGACATCAGAAAGATTAGCTTCAAGTGATGCTGTAATGTATATTCCTGTTTTGAATATATCTCCGCTAAGGTTTGCCTCCCTGATCAGCCCGGCAACTCTAAGATCAGACTCTCTGTCGGAATAAGCAGTCTCAATATTTTTAAATGTGATTGCATTCAGCCTGAAACTCTTATTGCTTTCAGATTTCGTGGAGAAGATTTCATAATTTATATCGCCGTTTCTGTCACAGAGCAGATTAAGCTCTCCGTCTCTTGCAATGATACTTTTAATAGCAACGGTTCCGGTAAGAAGAGAAGGAAGATCAATTGAAAGCGAAAGCGCTGAAACATACAGCAGGGTGTTATTGTTTTCTGCAGGGAGGTGCTTTTTGTTATAGTATTTCGAGGGCAATACAAGCAGGTCGTTAAACCTGACAGTGATATTGGGAAAAGACTCAAATATTGTCACTTTCAGATCTTTGTAAGAGATCTTTGTGTTAACTGATTCATTGATGTTTTTTAGAAGTGAAGTTTCGATCTGGTCATGCTTGATTAATGTGAAAACACCAACTGCAATGATAGAGGTTATTACTACGGTTATTATAACAATGAGTATGTTCTTGATAATCCGCATGGTAAAATTACATGATTGATTTATTTATCTTTTTGAGGAGGAATGACAGATCTCCTCCGGCCTGAAATTCTGCAGGTTCGCTTCCGTACCTGAATATGCGGGCTTTACGGGGGCCAATAAGTGACATCCTTTTATCTTCAACTAGAAACATCGTGCCTTCGCGTAATCCGGCAACAAAAACATCTTTATTGACTTCTATATATTCCTGAATTCTCTGTTCGCGTGTCTCCCCGGCATGACCTGCGGGATTTGCATCGAGATAATGCGGATTAATCTGGAATGGTACCAGGTTAAGGGCACGGAAGGAAGAGGGTTGTGTGACAGGCATGTCATTTGTGGTCATCATTGTAGGGCAGGCTACATTTGACCCGGCGCTCCAGCCAACATATGGCGTACCTGCAAGCACTTTCTTCCTTATGGGCGCTATCAGCTTATTGTCAATCAGGCATTTGAGAAGCATCCAGGTATTACCGCCACCGACAACAATTGCCGGCGCTTCCAGCACAGCCTTAACGGGGTCTTTGAAGTGATGAATTGATACAACATCATGTCCTGCTTCAGAAAAACGCTCCCGGACTTTTTTTTCATATTCATCATAAGAAAAGGTCACTGCTGCATAGGGAATGAATAAGGCCCGGACCTTTTTTGTTCCAAGAAAGTCTCTGATATTTTTTTTTGGGTAATCAAGATATGGTTCTCCGGGGTTTGTCGAATTGCTGATTAGAAGAAGTCTCATGACTGTATTGTTTATTGTTTCAGATAACGGCAGTATGGGGTTCACGATTGCCTGCAAAGATAAATAAAAAAAGAAAGGCCGCTCTGAAAAGAGCGGCCCTGATATTGAGTCCTTAAGATTATCAGTCGTTGATAGTCAGAGATATGCCTATTTCAAACGGATAGAGCTCGGGGGCTTTTTCATACTCAAACATTCTAGAAAGATAGTAAGTGCCATAAACTTGTATCATTTCATATCCTATTCGTGCTGTGACACCATAGCGCAGAATATTCAGACTGAAGTCATCAGAGTCCTTGTCTATTTGTTTGCCATCATCAAAATAAACGACTTTGGTATGAGCTCCAAGTTTAACCGCTCCGATAACACCTGCACCGATGTTTACTGAGCTCCCGCGAGTTACTGGGATTTGTGCTTCAAGAATAACAGGCAGAACAGCATAGGTGGTTGCCAGCTTGCTTTTGGTAAATTCAAGGCCTGTTTCAGGATATAATGGTATCAGAACACCATTGGCGTCAGTTGATACAGTGTTATTGCCATCAAACCTGTAATTGTTAAAATTAATTCCGATAGCAGAAACTATCCCAAATCGTCTGGTTATTCCAAGACTTACATTGGGAGAATAAATACTAAAACTGGAGGATTTCGAACTGTTCAGGTTGAGAAAGGAATGTTCCGGATTAGGTCCGTCACCATCCCAGTTATACAGGGATACGTCATGGTAGCTGTTCATACCCATTTCTATCCCTCCCAGGTGCCCTTGGAACTTTTTGCTGCGGAGTTCTTTGCGGTAGTTATTGAAATCCACTGTTGTGTCATCACCATCCTCGTTAATTACAATCTCTTTCTCACCAACTCTTATTACAACGCCGTCTTCCGATTCTTCTATAACTATGTTTTTGCCTATTCTGACCGTTGAGGTGTCATCATCTTCATCATCATTTTCGCTTATGATCTCTGTTTCTTCTTCAACAATCACAGTGTCGGTCTGAGTATTGATGTTAAACTCCTCATCCAGAACAACAGTGTCAGGTGGTGTTACTTTTGCTGTTCCTTCTTCAAGCTTTTCAAGCTCTTTTAGCTTATCCTCATTTTCCTGTCCTAACGAGGGCAATAGAATCATAGTTGCAATAACTAAGGTTGTTAAGATCCTTTTCATGGTTGAATATTTTTAAATGGTTTTAGGCTAAGACGTATCAAGGTAACAAAAAGTTACTGCTCAGCTTCGGATTTTTTAACAGGAGACCGGAATGACAGCAGGGAAGAAGAAAAGCTTATTGCTACAGGCTTTCCGTTTTCTGACATAACCTTTTCTATCTCCATCTCCCATCCCAGTGCGTTGTTAACACCTTTGACACAGGCTCCTGCAATATCATATTTGTCCATGGGTTTATCTTCTTTCCTTACGAGACCAGCTACCGCCATAATTCCCCTGACAATCCAGCTCTGGTCTGAATATGTTTCAGCATCAATGTCAGTAACTATAATTTTTGGCTGTGTCAGTGCGAATATATTCATCTGCTGTTGCAAGCTGACGATTTCCGGCCGGCCAATAATTGTCATGGGAGAAACATGTATATCCTGAGCAGCTGCTTCATTCTCCAGTTCGATATTATCCTGATTATCAACAGTTTTATTGCTGTCAGTTCTGGTAACGTTTTCTGCCGGGGGATAGTATTTCATTTTAATCAGAGGTCTTGCTGCAGCTATCTGCATTTCGCCTGGCACATTAGGGGGCAGTAAAGCGTTTTTCTCTTTCAATAATGGGCTTACAATAATGAATAAAGTAATAACGGCAGCGGTGGCAAGCAGAGTAATGACACTACGCCTTGCCCACAAGGCAGAAGGGTTAGTTTTAAGGAGGTTGTCAGGCATGTCCCATCTTTCACTTCCGGGCTTTAAGCGAAAGTCCTTAAATCCTTCAGCATACTTTTTCTTCTCAGGATCATGCTTAAATATTGACTCTAACTCTGAAACGCCGTCATCATCAAGACCCCTCTCCGCCCATGCGGCAGCCAGAAGAGCGAACTGCTCATCACTCATCTCAGCAGGGGTATGATAAAGCTTTTCAGGAGAAGGATTCCTGTCGTTAAAAGGTACTAAAGCCGGATTATCATTATCGCTTTTCATTGCCAGACAGACATTTTTTCAAGCACATTTCTCATTGCCACACGACCTCTGAAAATATAGGTCTTTACCTGGGGTTCGCTGAGAGCTGTAATTTCTGAGATTTCTTTATAGCTATACCCCTCATAGTCACGTAATAGTATTACTGATCTCTGAACAGGCGGAAGTTTTTGTAATGCATTATGTAACAACTCATTAAGATCAGATCTGTTGTCTTCAGCGTACAAAGTTGAGTCATCATAGAACTCAATGGCGACAAGCTTTGAATCTTTCCGTATCACATCAATCATTCTGTTATAAGATGATGTGA
>CAZGDJ010000182.1:0-6698 GCA_964524635.1 uncultured Rikenella sp.
GCCGGACTCACTTTTGCGCTTAAGGCGGCAGCCTACGGAAAAGTATGTGTTGTCACCAAAGCTGGCATCGAGGACACAAATACGCATTATGCCCAGGGAGGAATAGCAGCCGTAATGTATCCGCCTGATTCATTTGAAAAGCACGTAAAAGACACTATGATAGCGGGGGCAGGGTATTGCGATGAAGAGGTCGTACGTATGGTGGTCAGAGAAGGGCCTGATAGAATTCATGAGCTGGTTGAGCTGGGTGTGGACTTTGATAAAAAACCGGATGGTAGACTTGATATGGCAAGAGAGGGGGGGCACTCAGAACACCGCATCATGCACCACAAAGATTCGACCGGGGCTGAGTTGGAAAAAGTGCTGGCAGCCAAGGTCAGGGAGCACAGTAATATCACTGTATATGAGAATCATTTTGCAATTGACCTGCTTACACAACATAGCCTTGGTGAATATGTTACGAGGGAGTGGAAAGACATAAAGTGTTATGGTGCATATGTGGCTGACCTTAATAACCAGAAAGTAAGAACATTCCTTTCAAAAGTGACAGTGCTGGCTACTGGGGGAATGGGCAACATCTATATGACAACCACCAATCCTGAGATCGCTACAGGAGACGGTGTCGCCATGGTGCACAGAGCCAATGGCATACTTGAGAACATGGAGTTTGTTCAGTTTCATCCAACTTCACTTTACTATCCGGGAATGAAGCCATCATTTCTTATAACTGAAGCCATGCGCGGTTTTGGTGCTGAATTGCGCAACAGCGCCGGAGAGAAGTTCATGCAACGATACGATTCGCGGGGGTCGCTTGCTCCCCGTGATGTTGTTGCCCGTGCCATAGATAATGAGATGAAACTGAGAGGAGAGGATTTTGTTTACCTCGATTGTACTCATCGTGATGCTGAAGAAGTAAAATCTCATTTCCCCACTATTTACGAGAAATGTCTGTCGCTTGGCATCGACATTACTAAGCAGATGATCCCTGTTGTACCTGCTGCTCATTATTCCTGCGGAGGCGTTAAGGTTGACAAAAACGGAAGGAGTTCCATAGACAGGCTCTATGCAATAGGGGAAGTCTCATCAACAGGGCTTCATGGCGCAAACAGACTGGCTTCCAATTCGCTGATTGAAGCAGTGGTATATGCACACCGTGCTGCAACTGATTCTGCCACACTTATCAACTCTTTGACTTATGAGGATGGAATCCCGGACTGGAATTATCACGGGACTACCCACCTTGAGGAGATGGTGCTGGTGACACAGAATTACAAGGAGATGCAGATGATAATGAGCAATTATGTGGGGATTGTGAGATCAGACCTAAGGCTTGCTAGGGCGAAGACGAGGTTGGAAATTATCTATCGCGAAACAGAGGATCTTTATAAAAGATCAACCTTATCCAGGAAGCTCATTGAGTTACGGAATCTGATAGCTGCCAGTTACCTGGTAATAAAGATGGCCAAGAACAGACATGAGAGTCTGGGGCTGCATTACTCATTAGATTATCCGGCCCGCCCGGGATCAGAATTTTAATACCAGACTTTTATGGAACCAAATGAAGCAAATCCTGGTTTAGTTAATGACAACAATCTGTTTCTGACGACTCCTTTCAAGGGTAAGAATGCTTTCTGGAGGTATTTTGTGTTATCAGTTGCCCCTTTCATTGCTTCAAACACTATTGGAGCTATTCCACTGGCAGTCGTTATTCTTATGAATTCAGGTGCCGGTGTTATTTCAGTAGAAGGAGGGATGCCTGATTTTGCCTCAATGGGTATTGACCTTAACCTTGGATTTGCTCTGACAGTGTTTCCGTTTATTCTTGCTTTTTTCACATTTGTTCTGCTTGTCAGGCCCATCAACAATCGTAACCTTGGAACTGTAATAAACGGAGGAAGGAGATTCCGATGGGGCAGGGTAATAATATCAGCTCTGATCTGGACAGCACTGGCTGCATTGTGGCTTTTTTATTCAATGAAAAGAGACCCCTCAAGCTATGTCCTGAATAACACCTCAGGGTCCATTGCAACTCTCGCCATTCTCGCTGTTCTTTTCATCCCTTTCCAGGCAGGCTTTGAAGAGATACTTTTCAGAGGCTACCTGACACAAGGTTTTGCGGTACTGGCACGCAACAGGTGGGTCCCGATACTGGTAACATCTACTATGTTTGGCTTAATGCACGGTTTGAACCCTGAAGTCTCAGAGTATGGATTCTTTACCATGATGCCTCAGTATATCTTTTTCGGCCTTACATTTTCAGTACTTACAATGATGGATGATGGTATTGAGCTTGCTATAGGAGCTCACACTGCCAATAATATCTTTTTGTCGGTCTTTCTTACAAACAGTGATTCTGCACTTCAGACACCGGCCATGTACGAGCAGGTGACCATCCATCCATGGTATGAATTTCTTGGGCTTATATTGATGTCGGTTATATTTATTGCAATTATGGCTATATTGTTCAGGTGGAAGGATGTTAGCAGGCTGTATGGGAAAGTAATCAAGCCTGAGCCTTTGGAAACTCAGATTCAGATCCCATAAATGCCCGAAGATTCTTTGCTTCGGAAAGAGCCCCATTTTTCTTTTATATCTTCAATTATCAGGCGTATCTCATCAACATTGAGGCTTGTCAGTAATTTTAGCCTGGTCTCTTTGAAGTCAGGCAGCCCTTTGAAATAATTTGAGAAATGTCTTCGCATTTCAAGTATTGCAGCTTTGCCTTCTTTATGTTCAAGCGATTTGTCAAGGTGCAAAAGCGCAAGGTCAGCTTTTTCTTCTATGGCTGGTTCGGGAAGTATTTCTCCGGTGTCAATGTAATGCCGGATATCTTTAAAAATCCATGGTCTGCCGAATGTAGCCCTGCCTATCATTACAGCATCCACACCACACCTGTCAAACATTTCTTTTGCTTTTGCCGGACTGTTTATATCACCATTGCCAATGACCGGGATATTCATCCTGGGATTATTCTTTACCTCTCCGATAAGAGTCCAGTCTGCCTCACCTTTGTATAATTGTGCACGTGTTCGTCCATGGATTGTAATGCCTGCAATTCCGGCATCCTGAAGCCTTTCAGCAACGTCAACTATAATTTTACTATTATCATCCCATCCAAGTCTTGTCTTTACGGTGACAGGAATGCTCACTGCCTTTACGATAGCTGATGTCATTTCTATCATAAGGGGGATATTCTGAAGCATACCTGCACCTGCACCCCTTGTTGCAATCTTACGGACGGGGCACCCAAAATTAAGATCAATAACATCAGGGTTTGACTCACTGGCTCTCAGGGCAGCTTCAACCATTGAAGCAACAACATGTCCGTAAAGTTGTATGCCAATAGGCCTTTCATAGTCAAACAGATCCAGTTTTTTGACACTGCTTTTACCATCTCTTATGAGACCGTCTGATGATATAAACTCAGTGTACATGAAATCAGCTCCAAACATCTTGCAGACATACCTGAATGAAGGATCGGTGATGTCTTCCATGGGAGCCAGAAAGAGAGGTCTGTCCCTGAGTATTGTATTTCCAAGTTTCACTTTGCTGCTAAAAGCTCAGGGTATTCCTATACTTCAAATAGCGATGGAGAGAAGTTCTGAGATATCTCATTTTTGCGGAAGACATATACCAGTCCGTATTTTTCGGCTTCTGCACGTCTTGTTTCCTCCGGCAGTGAAGCAAACCTGGCTTCTACTTCATTCCATATTCCGACAATAATATCATCAGCTTCCTCCCTCATCTCGGCAGTCTTCATAATACACTCACTGGCCCTTCTGCTTATCGTCTTATGGAAATTATAGGCCTCAAGAAACTTCTCATATCGTACTTTCACTACTGCAATTGAGGGATTGGTGATGGGGGTGTTGCCTTTTCTTATACGGTATTCCTCTCCGTCTATGATCCTCTTTCCCCATGTAACAAGCTCGTTGTCTGTTGCAAGAGAAGGTATTGTTGTTTCTTCAGAGGAGAGGCCATAGAAAGATCTTGTCTCCGGGGGTAGTTCTCCTCTCAGAATTGCCATATTCATCACTTTAAGAAAATGAGTAAGGTATAACCTGGCTTTGCGTGAAACCTCCTGATTTCTCTTGCTTTTATCAATCTGGTTTGTTAATGTCTGACGCTGATGCGTTAAACTATTCTCAAAGGCTGGAAGGAATCCCTGAAGTTTTACAAGCGCTTTCATTGAAAAGGCCATTTTAAATGGGGGTGTGTTTTTTCCCATTTCAAGGGCTTTTTTCATGGCACGAAGTCTTGCTGAATCGGTGTTTGGAAGTCGGCGATAAGGCATATCAGAATAGCTTTTAGGTAGTTAACCAATGCGAATGTACATTCAATAAATGTATTGTCAATATCCTTCGCATATAAAAAATGTTGATAACCTGAAAAATATCAACAGCTCTTGCTAAATTAGTGATCTCAATAACCAAAATCTTACGAACCATGTTTGAAAGCGAGATATACATAAAACGCAGGCAAAAGCTTGCATCACAGGTGAAAGAGGGATTAGGGTTGTTTATAGGAAATGTCGAGGCTCCGATGAACTACCCTGATAACACCTATCACTGGAGGCAGGACAGTGATTTTCTTTATTTCTTCGGACTTGATCTTCCAGGTCTTGCGGGAGTAATTGATTTCGATAGAGGCGAGGAAATAATTTTTGGCAATGATGTTGAAATTGATGATATAATATGGATGGGCCCGCAACCATCAGTTGCGGATCTTTCTGCACGAGCCGGGGTAAAGAAAAGCATGCCCTATATGAAGCTGAATGAACTCATTGGCAAGGCACTCACTGAGAAAAGAAGCATTCATTTCCTGCCGCCTTACAGGGCTGAGACAAAGATGACTCTTGGTGCGTTATTGCATGAGAATCCATGCCAGATGCGCAGCAAAGCCTCAGAAGTCCTTATTAAATCGGTAGTCGCTCTCAGATCAATAAAGGAAGAATGCGAGATAAAGGAGATTGATGACGCCTGTAATATTGCCTGCGAGATGGAGACACTGGCAATGCGCATGTGTAAACCGGGTGTATCTGAGAGAGAGATCTTCGGTACTATTGAAGGATTGGCTTTGTCAAAAGGCAGTGGTCCTTCATTCCCGATAATCCTCAGTATAAACGGTCAGACCCTGCATAATCACACCCACGGCAATATCCTTAGAGAAGGCAGGATGATGGTTACTGACTGCGGAGCTGAATCGCTAATGCACTACGCTTCTGACCTGACGCGCACGACGCCTGTGGGAGGCCGTTTCAATCAGCGTCAGAAAGATATATATGAAATTGTTCTCAGGGCAAATGTTGAATCAATAAAACTTGCCAGGCCGGGAATGTCAAATAAAGATCTTCATCTCAATGCAGGTCGTATTATTGCGACAGAATTAAAGGATCTGGGACTCATGAAGGGCGATCCGGCTGAGGCTGTTGAAGCAGGAGCTCATGCACTCTTTATGCCTCACGGGCTGGGTCACATGATGGGCCTTGATGTGCATGATATGGAGAGTCTCGGGGAGAATTTTGTCGGTTACAATGATGATGTTAAACGCAGCAGTCAGTTTGGCCTGCGATCACTCCGTTTTGCACTTCCATACAAACCGGGTCATGTTTTTACAGTAGAACCGGGTATTTATTTTATTCCTCAGCTGATCGATCTCTGGAAAGCTGAGGGGAAACATTCCGGGTTTATCAATTATGAGGAGGTTGAATCATATCGGGATCTCGGAGGCATCAGGATTGAAGATGATGTGCTGATCACTTCATCAGGAAGCAGGGTGCTTGGAAAAACGGCGCCCAAAACAGTTAAGGAAATAGAGGATGTCTGCCTGCGGTAAACCCGCATCGTTTCATTGAATAATTAATACTTGCCAAAGCCTTAATAGGCTTTGTAATACTCCCTGTTGAGACGGGCAATGTTTGTCAGCTTTATCTGTTTAGGACACTGTGCTTCGCAGGCACCTGTGTTGGAACAGTTACCAAATCCCTGCCAGTCCATTTCAGCAATCATTGCCCTTACCCTCTCTTTTGCTTCCGGTGCTCCCTGAGGTAAGAGGGCATACTGTGATATCCTTGCTGAGACAAAAAGCATGGCGGAGGCATTCTTGCATGCTGCAACACAAGCCCCGCAACCTATGCAAATTGAAGAGTCGAAAGCCTCGTCACTTTTCTTTTTCCTGACAAGTATTGAGTTGGCCTCTGAGGCTGCTCCGGTAGTTACAGAGATGAAACCGCCTGCGATCTGTATTTTATCAAAAGCGCTTCTGTCAACTATAAGATCTTTTATTACAGGGAAAGGTTTGGCTCTCCATGGTTCAATTACTATAGTATCGCCATCCTTAAAATATCTCATTGAGAGATGGCAGGTAGTAAGACCGGGTACCGGGCCGTGAGGATATCCGTTTATGAACATCCCGCAGCTGCCGCATATGCCTTCACGGCAGTCATGATCAAAAGCTACAGGTTCCTTCCCTGATTCAGCCAGACTCCTGTTTAGAGAATCAAGCATCTCGAGGAATGACATATCAGGGGAGATATTGTCAAGGTCATAGTAGGCAAATGATCCTTTGGTCTTTGGGTTCTTCTGTCTCCATATTTTTAGTTTGAGATTCATCTGCTTAATGATTTGATCGGTTAATTATTTGTAGCTTCTTTCCTTAAGTTCAACGAACTCGAATTTCAGGATTTCCTTATTCAGGAC
>CAZGDJ010000183.1:0-6627 GCA_964524635.1 uncultured Rikenella sp.
CTTTAATATTTACAACCACAGGGGCATATGCAACTCCCTGGTCCTGTGCCTCTATTTTCACCATGAAAATTTCTTCTTTGTGCCCTGAAAGCCCCAGGTCCAACAGGAACTGCGGAAAGTAAATATTTCTTCTGAAGGCGTTCAGTTTCGGACTCTCTTTATCCCTTGGCTCAATCTTAAATCCGGTGCGCTTCAGGAAACTCATTACATCATCGCTCATCTGAAAAAATTCCTCTTTGGTCATCTCCTTGCAGTCAAAGTCCAGATCTTCTGAGAACCTGTCTATGCCTTTTACCAGGCGAAGGTTTGTCCCTCCGATGAAACAAAGCTTACGGATATATTGTGTAGTCGACAGATAATCCAGGATTGACAGCTGGATGTATTCTTTGAGCATGCTTTTGCCAAGAAGTGCATTATCCCTTATCTGCTGCGGAAAATAGTTCTTTATTAAGTTCAGGTCTATCATATCGTTCTGACTAAAGGTTATGCACTATTCTCAGCATCTCTATGCGTCTGTTGAGAGCCTTGCTGTCTATCCGGTTGCTGTATTCAATTAACCTTTCTGTGTTAAAGTCATCCTCCATGTAAGATTGATCAAGGCGCAACTCTTCAATTTCACTCTCCGAATTGTAGAACGGGTAGAGGTAGAGAATGTCTAATAAAGCTTTTTCGGGAGTGGCGAACATTATCCTCCTGCCGCCTTCCATCTCCTTAAGATCGTAACCAAACATCATTTCAGGCTTGATATTTTTAAAGGAATACTTACCAAAATAATTGCTGAATGTCATGGTCTTTAATGTTGTCACGCTGGTGATCCAAGGCACAGCTTCCGGAATAATCCCATAAAATGACAAAGCGGTATGCAGGGAAATGTATGAGGGCTTGTATATCTTGTTTGCAAAATATAGAGTAAAGTCAGTTGACTTACTGTATTCAGGAAAGGCATAATATCCCTGACGGAGCCGGACGAGATAACCCTTCTTTACCCAGTGACCCAGATTATTCCTGTTAAATTCAGGATATGATGCAAACACCTGGTCTGTGGTGAAGCACGCCAGTGGTACAAATCTGTTTCTGAACTCAATAAAATTCATTTTATGTTTCTAATACGCAACAAATATAGTGCATTATAGAAACAAAACAAAATTCAACCGTCTTACTGAGTATCTTTCAATTGTGCCGGAATTTGCACAAAAGTCATTTATTATAAGTCTCAAACGTATGGGGAAAGTTTAGTCGTTGACCTAAACACGTAAACCCGTTAACTTTGAAACTTTGGAACCTTGGACCTCTAAACCTTGTCTTTTATCTTTCTTTACTCGCAATTCGCAATTTATTTCAGTCTATAACCTTAATTTATTTTTGCATATATCAGGTTATATCCTTATTTTTGCTAAACATATTTAAGGCTATAACCTTATGAAAGAAGCTAAACAAAAATTACTGATTGACCAGGCAGACAGGAAGCTAAAGCCTTTCAATGCTGCCAGCAGGGTTATTGTACCTCCCGAGGGCTGGATCAATACGATAAGAAAGGCCCTTAAAATGTCCCTCGGTCAGATGGGAAGAAGGCTTGAAATATCTGCTCAAAGCGTGAAAGAGATGGAGGAGCGCGAAGCAAAAGGAACAATCACTCTCAATACATTACGCGAGGCCGGCAAAGCTATAAATATGAAACTTGTTTACGGATTTGTTCCAATGGATCGGTCTTTAAATAAAATGGTAGAGAAGCGTGCAAGGGAACTGGCGGAACAGATTGTACTGCGCACCTCCCATACGATGAAGCTTGAGGATCAGGGAACAACCAAAGCCGGCATAAAAAAGGCAATTGCCGTGAAAACTGAAGAGCTGAAAATGAAAATGCCGGGTATGCTATGGGATTAGAACTGCAGTACATATATGGTCAGACACCCGTCGACGAGGATGAGAAGGAGGGATTGCTGATAGAATCCATTACCACCCGCGGAGAGCTGGATGAATTCGAACAGCTTAATATTGTACAGGCTATTGAATGGACATTGTCACGCAGGTTTGACAGCGAATACATATTATCGGAATTGTTTGTCAGGGAACTGCACCGGCGGATGTTCGGTGATGTATGGAGCTGGGCCGGTACATTCAGAAAATCAAACAAGAATATAGGCGTAGATAAGACACTGATATCAACTTCTTTGAGACAACTGCTCGAAAATGCAAAAACCTGGATTGACAAATCAGTTTATACTGAAGATGAGACAGCAGTGAGGCTGAAGCACGGCATTGTGAATATCCATTGCTTCCCTAATGGCAATGGTCGTCATTCAAGATTAATGGCGGATGTTGTTATAGCCCATATTTTCAATCGGCCTGTTTTTACCTGGGGTCAGTCAGATCTTAACAGGCAAAGCGAGGTAAGGAGATCATATATAAACGCTTTAAAGGAAGCAGACAATGGCAATATTATACCACTTATTGAATTTGCAAGGTCATGAATCCGAAAAGAATGTTGAGTCGTTTATTCGTTTAGAAGTTGAGTCGGCTAAAAACCTAAACAGCTAAACGCCTAAACATGCTAACTCTGAAACACTGGAACTTTGGAACTCTGAAACTTTTCTTTAGCCTTTTATCTTTCTCCAATTCGTAATTCGCAACTCGCAATTCGCAACTCGTAATTCGCAATTCGCAACTCGCAATTTCTAACAGGTATTTTCTTCGATTTGTATAAATAATGTCTCGGGCTTTTTGTTTAAATTAGCCTAGCTGCATTTGAATTCATAACATAAGATTTGATTTTTCATCAAGTAAAAAATATTGAGGTTATCACAAATTGTGATAAGTTAAAGTCATGAAGAATTTGATATTTATTATAATGGCATTAGTCGTCGTTTCATGTGACCATGAATACAACACTTCTTTCATATTAAAGAATTCTGCCAATAACATTCTGAATATTGTTTATTATTCTGATGCGGGAACTGAAGATGATCAGATACACCCCAATTCAGAATTACTATTTCAACAGCACTCAGGAATGAGCGGAGGTCCGGCGAAACTGTCACTGGATGAGTTTGACTCAATATTCGTTTCCGGCAACGCCGGAATTATTAAATACTACAAGGACAGGCAAGGAGCAAACCAAATATATATCTTCTCAAACTGGGCTGAAGAAAGAGTTAACAAACATTGCTTTAAGTATTACTTTGAATTCAAAGATGAGGACTTCGAATGAGATCTGCGATCAGATTTAGCAAAATGAAAAAGATTTTCCGGAAGGACTTTATCCTGAATCTCCTGTTTATTTATGAGATTTTTGCATTTTCATCATGTGACCCAAACCAAACAGTCATTTTCAAAATCGACAACCAGACAGACTATGATGCTGAAATGCAGTTGTTCAGTGAAGGTTCAATATCTCAGGATTTTCAGATTGAAAAACAGGACGGCACTGTAATCTTCTCTGATACCGGACTTTCGCCTTCAGCCTTTCAGACTGGCGATTATGACTCGATAAAGTTCTTATTTGATAACTCTGTGATGCTGAAATTTATTAAAGATGCAGCAGCTACCGAAAATGATATATATGACGGTAACTCCTGGATTGTTGAAAATGAAAAACACTCACAGACATTTACATATCGTCTGACAGATGAGATGCTGGAGTAATACTCCGGGACGGTTAACTGGTTTTCTCTCTAGCTGTTTCTGATTTACCCCTTTCTCACCTCAAGATTTTATAGGAACAGGCTCTTTCCCCAAAGGGGCAGGGAGCTGATTTTCAATCTCTTTAGCCACCCTTGGCGTTGTGCGGTGGCTGTCCACGGCCGGTGCGAAGTGCGGCTGAGGCTGTGGCGCGTGGCCCGTCAGGGCCAGGCTGTGTAGCTGGAGGAAGCCGAAGACGTACTTGTCGGCCGTGGTGCCCTTTCTTTGCCACTTTCTTTTGGCATAAAAAGAAAGTGGAGAAAAGCTTTTGAACAACCAAAGAAAGAAGAGAAAAGAATCTTTGTGGTCAATGTGGGTGGTTATATCGGTGAGTAAACAAGAAATGAGATTGAGTATGCAAAAAAACGGGGAAGGGGATTAAATATCTCATCCCTGAAAAGTAAACTCTGGTCGCACTTAAGAAAGCAGCAAAACCTTTATGTTATAATTGCTTCCAAAAGTCTCAGATCTAATACGTATTTTTCTCCCTCAAAAACCTCCCTCTTTTTAGAAGGGTGTGATAAGGATGGATACGGCCACAAACAATGAGCTGCAGCTGGCTTTCGATTTTGTTCAATATACAAATCGGAACATTTTTCTTACAGGTAAGGCAGGCACCGGCAAGACTACTTTTCTGCATAATCTGAAAAAGATTTCTCCGAAGCGTATGATTGTCATTGCGCCGACAGGCGTGGCTGCGATAAACGCCGGCGGCGTCACCATTCACTCCTTCTTCCAGCTGCCCTTCCGCCCCTTCGTCCCGGCAGTTTACCTGACCGGCAATGCTCATGATGACCCTGACGCAGAAAAGGTCATGCCCGGCTATAAGATGAGTCGCGAAAAGATCAACATCATCAGAAGCCTTGACCTGGTTGTCATTGACGAGATAAGCATGGTGCGGTCCGACACCCTTGACGCTGTTGACGCGGCACTGAGACGATACAGAAACCGCCACCAGCCCTTTGGCGGCGTTCAGCTGCTGATGATAGGTGATCTCCAGCAGCTGGCACCTGTGGTGAAGGATAATGACCGCGACATCCTTGAGAAATATTACGACACCCCTTTCTTCTTCGGCAGCCGCGCACTGCTCAGCACCGATTATGTCACCATCGAGCTGAACCATATCTACCGCCAGAGCGACAGGCTCTTTATTGACCTGCTCAACAAAGTGCGCGACTACCATGTGGACAATGAGGTGCTGAATGAACTTAATAAACGCTATATTCCTGATTTTGATCCTGAGACAGACGGCGGCTACATAACCCTCACCACCCACAACCACCAGGCACAAGCTATCAACGACTCAAAGCTTGAAAAACTGTCCGGCCGGACCCATACCTTTAAAGCCACTATTAAGGATGATTTTCCCGAGCTCTCTTATCCTGCAGCGGATGAGCTTGTGCTTAAGACAGGAGCACAGGTCATGTTCGTGAAAAACGACTTCTCGCGCGACAAGCTCTTTTACAATGGTAAGATTGGCAGGGTAACAGCCTTTGCTGATGATGTCATAATGGTCATGTGCCAGGGCGATGAGACCCCCATAAGGGTTGAAAGGGCTGAGTGGCAGAATATGAAGTTCACCCTCGACGAGGAGACAAAAGAGATACTTGAGACGCCAATCGGTACATTCACCCAGTACCCGCTCAGGCTCGCCTGGGCTATCACCATCCACAAGAGCCAGGGACTGACCTTTGAGAGAGCCATCATCGATGCACGGTCAGCCTTTGCCCACGGACAGGTCTATGTGGCTCTCAGCCGGTGCCGCACACTTGGCGGACTGGTACTTTCATCGAGGATAGAGCAGAGAAGCATCATTGACGATCCTGTCATCACAGGTTTTGTCACAGTAACATCGCAAAACCAGCCCGACAGGCAGCAGCTGGCAGAGTCGAAAAGAGCATACCAGGCCACGTTACTGAAAGAGCTCATCAGCTTCAGCACTCTTGAACGCAACATAGCCTATTGCCTTAAGCTACTCTGGGAACACCACGACAGCATCCTGGGAAGCCCGGAAAAACTGTTCGAAGATGCATCAGCCAGGGTAAAAGAAAATCTCAGTGATGTCGCCGCAAGGTTTAGTAATCAGCTCAAAAGCCTCCTGAGAGAAGATGCTGATGCTGAGACAAATCACCTCCTCCAGGAGAGGGTGATGAAGGCATGTGACTACTTCTCCCGGAAGCTTGGCGAGGCCATGAAAGAGATCATAGACGGCTATTCCGTGGAGACAGATAACAGGAAAGTCCGCAAATCTGTCTCTGAGGCGCTGGGGAGATTAAGGAAGGAAGTCACAATAAAGGCAGCCTGTTTTGATGCTGTAAAGACGGGCTTCACTGTAAGTAAGTACCTTGAAGCCAAAGCAAAAGCCTCGATAGATATACCGACCGTTAAACCACATGCAGGAAAGGTAGCCGTTGATGCCTCAGGTACCGTTAAGCATCCCGCACTGTTTAACCGTCTGAAAGAGTGGCGCAACGGTAAGGCAAAAGAGCTTGGACTGCCTCATTACATGATACTGCCACAGAAGACCATGGGAAATCTTGCCGCCTTACTTCCGCAGACGATACCGGCCCTGGGACAGGTAAAGGGCATGGGAAAGAAGAAGACAGAGAGTTATGGCAAAGAGCTGCTGGAGATCATCACGGACTATTGCAACGAAGAGCACCATGAGCCTCCGGCAGAGGCCACGTCAGGGGTAAAGAAAAGTCAAGGCTTAAGATAATTTCCGGGCTCATATTTTCTTGTTTGCCCTCCGCAATACAACTCGTCGTCCCGCCTTACGGCAGGGCTCCTCAGGCAGTATTGCTTACGCAGGGCCTGCGCAGCAAACAAGAAAATACTCGCTTTATCCGGAAATTCTCTTAGGCCAATCCTCTTACCAATCAGTCTTCTTCAGCCACAAAAGGCTATGAGCGAGGGCAGTCCACGGGCGGAGCGAAATTTAGCCGAAGC
>CAZGDJ010000184.1:0-4497 GCA_964524635.1 uncultured Rikenella sp.
TCAACCGCACCCTGCTCAATATTGTAGTCGTTGTAATATAACTGAGCATCGGGGTCGGCTTCGTGAGCCCATTTGAAAGCCAGGGTTAAAACTTCCGGCCCGACAACCTGATACCAGCTGAATGTCCTCAGGTTCTCTGTTGTACAGTCTCCGCTGTCGGCAATCGATTCATTGAATACATCCCAGCCAATAATACGCCCTTTGTATCGTCCCACAACGGTTTTGATATGTTTTTCCAGACGGTCAAGTGCGACTTCGCGGCTGGCCATCTCACCCTTTATGCTGCGACGCCACATTTCGTCCATAGAGGGGCGTGGCGCATTCGGATCCCATGTCATTCCCGGTCTTCTGACCGGCTGAACTTCTTCAGTCTCCGGATTTACTGCCTGAAAGAACCAGGGCGCAGTCTGTGAATGCCAGCCTAAGGTGTGTCCCCAAACCTTGACACCATTTTTCTGACACCAGTCCACCAATGTGTCGGCAATTGCAAAGTTGTATCTGCCTTCTGAAGGATGTATCGGTTGCGGTTTCATACAGTTTTCAGGAGTAAGAATGTCATATTGAGTTTTAACATTTGCCAACTCGGCTTCAGAAAGCCCTCTCAAATCGCTGGCAGTTCCAATGAGGAACTTCTTGGCGTATGCCTTTTTTAGCGTCTTTTGGGACGCTGTTTTAGTATTGTCCTGACCGCATGTAGTGACAACCAGTGCTAAAATCAGGAAGAGGCTGGTAATCAAATTTCTGTTGCGCATAGTTTATTCTCTTTAGATTATTGTACAAATATTTTTCAGCTTAAATATACTTTTTACAATATTAAAAAATTTGTTTTGTTGAAGATTTAATAAAACTATTGAAATTCTACATTATAATTTTCAGCCATAATTATATTACTTCAATACTTCTGAAGGTGGCATATTATTTAGTAATCAACTCATTTTATAATTCTGACTAACACCCCCATTTTTTAATCCATCCTGAAGGCTAATATAGTCTGATTTGCTATCAATAAAAAAAATATGCTAATATTTGTTATTGCTTTGCCATCTTATATTGCTTATAACCAGGGTGATATGCTTCTCTTCTTTCGTCTTTCTCCCGGATGTACCCCTCTCCTCCCGGCCTCTTCTCCCCAGAACGGGGAGAGGAGGAGCAGATAAGAAATCACTCGCTATATCCGGAAATTCTCATAGGCCGATCTTTATAACCTTTCAATTTTCTTTAGTCACCCAGGCTATGCGCGGGAGTCATTCAATTGAGCAGTGACCTTGATCCTTGTCCCCGACTATCGCCGGAAAATATCACCCCGACTCTGATCATCTGATTCTTGCCGGCGTATTGCATGACATTGCTTCCACCCCGGGTTGTCACCCGGGGTTATTAATCTTAGATGCCTCCGGCATCTTCACCTTGGTAGAAATCATGACCTGACAGAAAAAGTAAAACTCTCTTCTTCTTGAAACTTTCTTCGGCCGGTTCCTATCTTCCGCAAATTATCTTCTTCAGCCACAAAAGGCGGTGTGTGATGGCTGTCCACGGGCTGAGACTGAGGTTAAATTTGTCGCCCGTGGTGCAATTTACTCACCCACTTTCGTGGGTTCGTGAGCTCTCCCGCTTTGCGGGTTCGGTTCTTTGCTCCTTTCTTTGAACATACAAAGAAAGGAGAGAAAAGAATCTTTTTTTATTTATGACTTTACCTGTAAACCAATGAAATCCCGGCAATTATGAGAATCACGGTTAAGATCACAATGGTGTTGAGGCGTTTAGGTGTTTAGTCGACTCAACAACTAAACGTCTCAAAGACTCAACTCCTCTGCATCCACCCCTTCTGACTAGCAAACCAGATGACCAGTAAACCAGAAGACCCTATACCCTTGACACGACAAGCTGCGATCAGTAATAAGTGTGATTACTCTGAACGCTGAACCCTAAACCTCCTGCCCCTGCTTGCTCTTGATGATCTCTATCACCTTGAAGATGATTATGATCTCAATGATCTCCGCCGGGAGATAGAGAATGAGCCCGATAAATGCCAGTATTATTGTTAACAGAAAGCACCCGGCAATTATCTCGACTATTCCGGCAACTGTTGCAGCAGAGCCTGTTGATCTTTGCAGCCTGAGCAGCGAGGCCCCGTAGATGATACTGATGATACCGAAAGTAAGAGCCGATGCTCCGGCTATATATTCGCCAGCCGCCGGTTCATGAAATACCGAGACAATGTCATAGACGGTTAGACATATTGATGCGATAATTGCAATAAAGGAAATGATCCTGAGCAGGTAGTTTTTGAACAGGCCTCCTATCATGATGAACCCGCGCTGAAAGAAGATATATGAGATCAGTGATACCACCTTTATTGTGACATAAATACCGTTGCTGAATATCATCCTGTCTTCCTTGAACAGGAAAGAGTCTGCCGCTCCTTCAAAGAAGCCAACGATGATATAGACAATACCGAGCATCCATGCAAGGTTGAGCTGCCGGATAAGGAAATCAGATGGCTTGTCAGACTCAATATCTATCAGCATGAATCTCCTGGCCCCGTTTATCAGTGAGTTAAAAAAACTGTTCTCATCATCCGATATTTTACTGAGGTCATAATCTAGAGCCGCAAGTATCGTTTTAACGGTATAGCTCCTTGGTGTCACCTCACCGGCTTCTATTCTTTGTATGGTCCTGACGCTGATGTTACATTTTTCAACAAGCTCTTCCTGTGTCAGTCCTTTAGCCGTTCTTATTTCGGCTATTTTTCTTCCTAGTTCAGGCTGTTTCATAGAAAACGTTTTTAATTGTTTCAGCAATTTTACAACCATCTGTCAGATTGCCAAAATTTTCAGGAAACACTTTACACGTCATTTACACGCCAAATATGGTAACTATCTGTAAATGTTGCTCATAATGACTCCGGGTTTTCCTGAAATAAAGGTAACAGTGCGCAGGGCACAGAGCACAGAGCTCAGGGTTTCAAAGTTCCAAAGTTCCAGTGACTTATTTGTTTATTTATATGACTCTGAACCCTAAACCCGAAACCCGGCACTTCTTTGACCAGCAGACCAGGAAACCAGCAACCCCTGGACCGCAATATCCTACCTCACCCAGTTGACTATCTCCTCCTGGCTCTTTCTTGGTGTTGCGCCTGAGACAGCATCAACACTCTTATCTATGTTACCGACGCGCAGTATCATAACAACTTTATATCCGGCAGGTATCTGAAGAAGATCTCGTTTCATGTTGGCGTTGGCAACAGGCCCGCCATAGATCCGCGCACCAAGACCAAGAGAGGTGGCTGCGAGAAACATATTCTCCGTGGCTAGGCCACAGTCAAAATCAGGGGTTCCTCCTGATTCAGAAACCAGTCCTGACACAAAAATAAGGACGTTACCAGAAACTATATTGCCGATAATACCTTTCATTAAGGATTCATCCCTTACCACGGTGAATCTCCATGGCTGGATATTTCTTCCGCTGGGCGCCTTGATACCGCATTTCAATATCAGGTCAACCTGTTGATCTGTCACCGGCACCGTTGTGAAGTTCCTCGGTGACCATGCCGACAGCAGCTGATCAATAACAACATTGCCGGTAGACTGACCTTGTGCTGCCTGGCTTGCAGATAGCATTATCATAATAAACAGTAATGATATTTTTATTTTCATGATCCTGCTGTTTAGTTAATTCTTAACTGTTAAAGTTACCACTGTTTTGTTGATAAGGCAAGGTATAAAGTAGTTATGAGAAATGAGTTGTGAGTAGTGAGTCAACAAGGGACATGGAACACGAATCCAAAAAAATCTTAGGCCGATCCCCAGTTTCCGTAAATTATCTTCCTTAACCACAAAAGGCTATGCGCGGGAGCTGTCCACGGCTAGCCTGTCCCGCAAAGCGGGAGTGCGAAGTTTGACAGATTGCGTTGCGGGAGGCTTTGTGTAGCGGGCGAAGCAATCTGTTAAACTTGTCAGCCGTGGCGCTATTTACTCACCCACTTTCGTGGGTTCGTGAGCTCTCCCGCTTTGCGGGTTCGGTTCTTTGCTCCTTTCTTTGAACATACAAAGAAAGGAGAGAAAAGACCTCTGACTTGACTTCCCTCCTTTATTGATCTAACTTTACTATAACAATAACCTTTCTGATAAACATCTATCTATCAAACAACCCATCATGAAAAAGCCAGCCTCTTTAACCATTGCAAAGGCGATATTGTTACTGTTAACACTATCTGTTGCGAACCTTACCATGCTGTCACAGGACAATGTCAAATCCGGGAATGAAAAATATCCTCCCGCTACTGTTCCCAACAGTGAGATGCGCTCTTTCTTTTCAGACATCCTTGACCAGGAGATAGTCCTGTTCATTAAGCTGCCTCCGTCATATTATGCCAACCTTGAGAAAGTATACCAGGGATGGTATTTCACAGATGCAAACCGGAGCTTCTCCATGGTGGCAAATTTTATAGACATGTTCGACGCAACCGGATCCTCGGAGTCTGAACTATTACTGGTT
>CAZGDJ010000184.1:4507-6625 GCA_964524635.1 uncultured Rikenella sp.
TTGGAATCGGATATAAGGTTCAGGATATAGCTGAATGGGCATCATTCAGGACAAGAGATCTCACTCCTACAAATGTCCCTGCTGCTGACTCGGGTATGATAAAAATGATATCAGGATTGTCGTCAAGGCAATATGTGGTCAGAACCGGCGGCGCAGAAGCCTTCCTTGAGTGTCTTGAGAAAGAGGTGATACCCTTTATGGAAAAGAACTACCGCGTCTCACCGGTGAACAGGGGATTGGGAGGATACTCTTATGGCGGGCTGTTTGCACTGTACACTATGTTTAAGAAACCGGATCTTTTTGCCATCTATTTTGCCGGCAGTCCTTCAATTGCTTATGACAATGAGATCCTCTTTACCTATGAGAAAGATTTTGCTTTGATACATAAAGACATTAATGCAAAGCTCTTCATGACAGCCGGGGAGCTGGAAGGTGAGAGGATGATCGGCAGAATGAACAGGATGGCCGACATGCTGAAGTCGCATGGCTTTCCTAATCTCACTGTTGAGACACACGTCTTCCCCGGGGAGAACCATACCTCCTGCAGCCCCTCAGCAGTGATGAGAGCGTTGAGGGTGCTGTACGGAAAGTGATGGAGGTGGGGTTCAGGGTTTAGCGTTCAGGGTTCAGAGGTCAGGGTTAAGGGTATTGAAAAATGTCACATTGAACACTGAACACTGAACACTGAACACTGAACATTTACGGAAGTGCTCTTTTCTGCAATTAACATAACCAATAAACCTTTCAACTCTTCAGCCTCAGCCTCTAGCAATCACGGGCTACGGAGATGAGCCGGAGGATCACCTGATATTAAGGCCCAGGCTAAATCCAAAACCCATTTCAAGCAAAGAGTTGCCTGAAGCCGGATAGATCTGAATAACAGGATTTATTATACTTTGCTCATATCCATAGTCTGAATAGATGCCTCTGTCAGATTTGAGACCGGCGTAAACGCTGGGGGCAAATGATATGGCCAGTGTCTCATTAATATTACGTACCAATCCCAGCTTCAGGTGCAGAAAATGCGTCTCTCTGATGTGACGAAAATCAGCCGGGAAATAATTGTAGTACATCAGTTCCGGTTGAAAGGCAAAATTGCTGCTCACTTCAGTCAGATGTCCGAATCCGAACCCGGTGATCCAGAGATGCTCTTTAAAAACATTCATTCCAACGCTGTAGATATTATAAAATGATTTCATGCCTGATTTATAGCTTATTGCAACATTTGCATAATCAGAAACAGAAACAGTAAATTCATCATAATACCCTTTTTTAATGATGTTGATTAATCCTAAAGAACCACCCTTTACGACAGTATCTACTACATTTATCAGTCCTATCTGTATCCCGTTCAGTTCTTTTGTCTGATTCAGGATGCCGCCTATCTGAATGCCGTTTACTTTTTCACTATTGATGTTAGCTATTCCGCCTATTGAGACATTTGCCGATTTTGAGAGGTTTATTATTCCGGAGACCTGCACTCCTTTGACATCGTTTGCTTTGCCAACCAGGCCGTTTATCTGCAATCCTTTGACATCGTTTGCTATACCAGCCAGGCCGTTTGTCTGCAATCCGTAAAAGTTATATGCAGTGCTTAACAGTCCGCCTATCTGCACGCCGGCAGCATATCCTTTTGTAATATTCGCGATGCCTCCAACCTGTAATCCGCGCATATCGCTTTTGTTAATATTGACCAGCCCGCCGATCTCGCAGCCATTGATACCACCGGTGACACCCATTAAAGCATTTAATGAGAAGTTATAGCATATTTCACCGCTTCGGAGCCCGCTGGTTCCAACAGGATAAACAAATGATAACTGTGCAGGGAAGTTTTTCTCAGTTCCCTGGCTGAATGAAAGACCTCCTGAAAGGGATAAAACGATTAGTGCCAATGCTGTTTTTGATTTCATCATTTCTGAATTTAAGTACAATGAGAAGGACGAATTATTTCTCACAGGGTTGCAAAAGTGACAGCATATTACTTCCTCACTTTTCTTTGATCCTCCAAAGGTTATTCTTCTTCTTTCTTTGTTCACTTATAGTATTCCACTTTCTTTTTATGTCAAAAGAAAGTGGCAAAGAAAGGGCACCACGGGGCATAACTTTGCCATGGACCTG
>CAZGDJ010000185.1:0-6575 GCA_964524635.1 uncultured Rikenella sp.
GGAAATTCCAGTTTTGCCTTATAGATTTTCAGTATGTCCTCCGGTTTTATCAATGGCTCGTCACCCTGAATATTCAGGTAAATGTCAGCCGGTATCCTCTGTGCCACTTCCCATAACCTGTCTGTACCGGTCTTTGGTTTGTCTGTTGTTAGAACAGCTCTATACCCCCATTTCTCAACTTCCTCAACTATTCTCTGATCTTCAGTGGCTATGACAAAGTTTTTCTTTCCGAGAGCTTTTTCAACCTTCTCTGCCACATGAATGATTAGTGGCTTGTTAAGAATCATGACAAGAGGCTTGCCGGGGAAACGCGAGCTTTTAAATCGTGCAGGAATTACGCCCAAAACATCTTTCATTAATGTCTTTTTATAATGTGTAAAGAGATACCTGATCAAAAGATTTGTATTTTGAAGGAGTAATGAATCTGATATTTACATCCATTTTAATTGCCATTTCGGCAAACTGAGAAAAATAAGCCTCCCTGCCTGCATTAATATCCGGGTCATCAAAACCGTCAAAGCCTGCCAGGAGTATGTTTTTTACACCGGCCTTCATGGCCAGAGCAATTGCATAAAGGCCTGCATCATAGTCAGGTAAAAAAAGAGGTGTACCATCAATTTTAAGAGGTCCCAGTAAAACCGGGAAAAAGGCACTTTCAACAGGTTTTTTCTCATGGTTTACAGGCTGGCCTGAAATAAGGTAAACATCCGGATAGTCTCCCTGCTCAATAAACTTCTTTACCTTATTTTGATTAAGTATAACAAGAAGTCGTTTTCTTTCCCGTGGCAAAAAAGCTGTGAAATTGCATTCTATCAGGGTGATTTTTTTTCTGTCAATCAGGTTTATGATACCGGCGAGATTATTTTGAGCCTGTAGCCCCCTGGCCAGAATCAGCACAGTATCATTGCTGATCAGGCTTGTGTCAAGTGCTTTTGAGCTTTTATCAGAAAAATTAACTGCTTCAGCGTTCAGAACTCCCTCAATAGCGTTGTCAAGAACATCTTTATTATATTTTGATCTGCGTTCAGCCGGTATGTTCTTTAAAATACCCAGTGTCTCTTCGGTGGTATACCTGTCACCTTCTGCCAGATGCTGGCAATAAGTAGGATGGATGTTCAACAATCCACTGAACATATAAGAATACTGGAATCCCCATTTATATCTTGCCTTCAGAGGTTCAATGAAGCTGACAATTGAAGGTAAAAGAGCAGTTGAGTTAAACTGATCTCCTTGATATTTATGAGAATAACCAAGTAAAAACTGCTCAGTGCTCAGGTTACCAGCGCCCCTTCCCATTCCACAAACAGTACCGTCAACGAAATCCGCACCTTCTTCAATGGCTGTCAGTGTGTTCATATAAGCCAGCCCTTGATTGTCATGAGTATGAATGCCAACTTTACCTGAATAGTTAGATTTAATGAATCTGATAATCCTTCTGATATCTTCAGGATAAAATGCCCCAAAAGAATCTGCAATATAAAAGACATCAACGCCTGCCTCTGCCGCCTTATCAAGACTAATCTTCATGTCCTCATCACTCAGCAACGAACCGCCCATTAAATTAAAAGTTACTTTATATCCTTTCCCTCTGAAGTATTCTGTAAGGGGAGGTATTGACCATATTGTCGGGAAGTGTGATGCCAGCCGCACCCAAGTAAACATTGACTGATCAGCCATTTTAATATGAAAATCCAGAAGGATGTAGTCTACTCTGTCATTATTGATAAATTCCTTAACATCAATCATGAATGCGTAATCTGCTTTATCATTTCTGGATAAAAATGACAGATAATCCTCGTTGCAGTTCCTGAATAGCCCGAAGAATCTCTTTTCACTGTAGGGCGCTTTGTATCCGAGTTCAATTATATTGACTCCCGCAAGATTGAGTGATTCAATCAATTGCTTTGCTTTGTCAAGATTGAAATCCCAGTCGGTGTAGTAACCTCCGTCACGAAGGGTACAATCAAGGAATGTAATCATTTCTTAAAGAGTTTTATAATTGACCAAGGTATCGACAATCTGTAAGCAAGATATATCAACCTGAATTTGACAGAGCCGGTATGTTCAAGAGCTTTCTGAAAAATCTTATCTGATATATTTGTATTCAATTCATAAGATTTGATCGCCAATCCTTTAAGCCGATTTGTGAAGTTTAAATCCGCGTTAATGCTATGTCCAAGATGCTTGTTAATAATTTTAAACTGAGATTCAATTCCATTCTTTGAGTATACCTGAGAACCAAGAGACCCCGGAACCAATCTGTATTCTGTATCAATACTTTCATGAAAAAGTATCTGATAAACTTTTGATACTCTTAAATACCAATCCCAATCTTCATAAATTAAAGACTCATCATAATAACCTACACTTTTAAAGCACTCTCTCCTAATCATATTTGTAAAAGGTTTGCAGAATGAGCCAAACCCAGAAGTTATATGGTCAAAAATAAATCCTGAAGGATTTTGTGCCCTGATATCTTCTCCTACTCTGTGTCCTTCGACATCAATAAAATATGTCATCGAATAACAGAGTCCGACTGATGAGTCTCTTTCTTCCAGCAATCTAACCCTTTTGCTAATGAACTCGGGCAGGTACCTATCATCAGAACCAATAAGACATATATATTTGCCAGTTGCATTTTGTAAAATTCTGTTGCATGCTTTGCATATACCCTGGTTAGTTTTACTAATTAAAAACATCGCTTTGATCTCCTGATGTGTCTTTAGCCATTCTGCAATCAGATCAACCGAGTTATCTGTGGAAGCATCATCATTAATCAGCAATTCAATATTCTTGTATGTTTGATTTGCAATGCTATCAAGTGTCTCAATTACAAATTTTGCGTTATTGTAAGAAGCAACACCTATTGTAACCAGGGGTTGTTCTAAAAGTATTTCAGACTGTTCTAATATCATTTTGAGATTTTTGAGATAATATATCTGAACATGTTTATCCCTAAAAGCTTATTCAATTGATGATAGGTGAAAACCAATAAAATAATCACTATTCCTGAATTAAGTACAATCTGGAGGGTAGAATTTAGTAAATGAGAAATACAAAAGACAGCTATCACAGAAACACAAAGCAGAGCGATTCTTTTTAGCGCTCCTCTGTTCCAAATAAAAGAAGTAATCTTATAACCTGCAATTATAATTACCAATGTGTGAATTAAGTATGAAAGGAAAAAGGCGATTCCGGCACCTTCAAGTCCTGCAAGTCTAGTAAACAACAACAAAAACGGAATGAACAGAATAGCCCAAAGAACTTCGGTAATTGTAAAAAGAACAGATTTACCTTTGGATACAATAATAAACCCTATTGGCCAACTTACAACCTTAATTGCCATTCCAGCCGTCATCCATTGAAGCATATTCATTGCAGGAGTAAATTCTGATGAATAAAACAGGTTTAGTATGTATTCTGCAAATCCAATCACAGCTACAATTCCGACAAGGGAAAGTGTAATCCCCATAACTGTCTGTTCATTTATGAGTCTGTTTGCTTTTTCATGATCGCTAATTACAGATGTCAGCCTCGGATAGAAATCTGCACCCATTGCATTTAATACAAAATTTACATAGACTGCTGAAAGAGTCCACGAAGCAGTATATAAGCCAAGATCAGTGACAGAAAACCGATCAGTGATCAGAACTCTTGAATAATACCCGGTAAAACTTGTAACCAGGCCGCTTGCAAGAAAAGCCAGTCCCATACCAAGCAATCCTGCAGCCAGAGCTCTGTATTCTCTAAAGGTCACAACCTGAGAATGTATTCCTGTTCTTCCCGCAAAATACCATGAAAAAAGCACTGTTGCAGCTGCACCGGCAATAAGATATGGAACTATCCCTTTTTCGCGAAAGAAATAAATGAGAAGAACACATATTATTGTTCCAACAAGGGTACCCAGCACTTTTGATAAAGCCATTTCCTTTATCCGCCTGAGACCCTGCAATAGTGAAATCTGCCCTGCTGATACTCCTGTAAAAAAAACAACCAGAGCCATCCAGCGTATACCGGATATTCTTGAGAGATCGCCAAAGGTTACTTTGCTTATAGGGCCCGCAAATACAACCATTACTATTGCAGCAATCAGTGAGGTGCCCATTATTAATGTACGATACACAAATAATGTCTTTCGTATTGCTGTCCGATCTTCTAATGCATTGTCTTTTGCTATTGTTCTTACTGCGCTACCGCTTAAACCGATATTTGCAATAGAATTGACCAACCCCGTAGTAGTACTATATAATCCTATTATTCCTGTTCCGACCGGGCCAAGAATAACAGCCAGTACTTTTGCCCTTATCATCTGGATTAAAAGTACAATAAACTGACTTCCCCCTGTAAGAAGACTTGTCTTAAATATTGATTTATAGCTGGTTGACATTAAAATATACTCTAAGAAATATCTCTAGACCAACAAACATTTTCTTTAATCACTTTACCTTCTAGCCCTGCTATAAGCACATTAGATTCATAGTTTTTATTAATTAGTTTAGAAAAGCTTGCAACAATACAACCATCTCCAATCAGGCTACCTTTTAAAATATTTGCACTGTTTGCAATCCAGACATGATTTCCAATAATAACATCTTTCTGATGAGGCTTATTATCAATTAAATGCCAATCGGAATCAGTAATATAAACATTCCATGCACATAAAAAATCTATGCCTATTTTTATATGTCTATTTACCATAATTATCGTATCAGCAGTTATTCCTGAATTGGATTCATTAAACATTCCTCCTATTTCCAATGAGGCATTTTCCCCAACATATAACTTAGTCCCATTACCGATAGTAAATTTCCCTTCAATTTTTAAAGTGGAAAATTCCTTTAGAATAATTCTAACAGAAGTCGTACCAGATAAATGAGTATTAATTACTAAGTTCCCGTTGAGAATAATTTTAGCACCTTTCTTTTTTACAACTTTGACATCTAAGAATGGCTCCTTAAGTATTATTTTCCCACTCCCTTCATCTACTTTTTTTGAAAGGTAATAAGACCTTATTCTACAAATCAGCACTTTTGGTCTTACTAATAATCTAAGAAAAGCTTGTATTTTTTTCAACTGATATAATAGTTAAATAAATGTATTAATACATCTCACAATGGCCTGATATTCAGAATTTATAAGTTCACAACTAATTGGTAAACTTAAAACTTGTTGGTGTATTTGCTCAGTAATTGGCAAGCTCACTCCATTCCAATCTTTAAAGGCTTGCTGTTTGTGCGGTGGAATCGGATAGTGAATAAGTGTTTGGATATTGTTATCTGTGAGGTACTTTTGAAGTTCATCCCGTCTGGTATGACGGATTACAAAGAGGTGCCAGATGTGAGAAAGATTTCGGGTTTCGGGTTTCGGGTTTCGGGTCAAAGGTAGAATTATGCCAGGATTCGTTATGTTGTCAAAGTAATACTGAGCGACTACACGACGTTGTTGGTTGTCGGCATCAAGACGAGGGAGCTTAACACGCAGCACTGCAGCCTGAATCTCATCAAGCCTGGAATTTAGTCCCTGATAATCATTAATATATTTCTTTGAGGAGCCGTAGTTGGCAATCGCCCTGATAATGGAAGCAAGCTCATCATCATCAGTAGTTACTGCTCCGGCATCTCCCAGAGCTCCAAGGTTTTTCCCGGGATAAAAACTATGACCTGCTGCGTTACCCAGAGATCCTGTCCGTTTTAAGTCTGTCAACTTTGAAACTTTGGAACCCTGAAACTCTGGAACATAAAAAGCTCCAGCCGCCTGGGCATTATCCTCAATGATCTTGAGGTTGTGTCTCTTTGCTATTTCTTCAAGCTGAACTGACCAGCAGGCCTGACCATAGAGATGTACCACCATGATAGCCTTTGTGCGTGAAGTAATATACTGCTCAATAATTGAAATATCGAGATTATAAGTTTTATTGTCCGGTTCAACAAGTACCGGTTTTAAACGATTGTCTGTAATTGCAAGAATTGTGGCAATATATGTATTCGCAGGAACAATTACCTCGTCACCTTCCTGCATCACTCCCATTTCAATGTAAGCCTTCAGGATAAGCCGCAAAGCATCAAGTCCGTTTGCGACACCTATGCAATGCTTTGTCCCAATAAATTCTGAGTACTCTTTTTCAAAAGCAGTAACCTCCTCACCAAGCAAAAACCAGCCTCGCCTGATAACCCGGTTAACTGCCTCTGATAATTCCGGTTCAAAACTTTCTGTTATCTTTTGTATATCAAGAAATTTGATCATAAGGCCAAATTTGAGATTGAGATTAAAGTTTAGGATATCTCAACATTAATCAAATTTCAGATTTCTCTCACAAACTTTGCGGGATTACCAACCCAAAGCTGGTTTGCAGGTATGTTTTTAGTGACAACGCTTCCTGCTCCGATCATTGAATTCTTACCAACGGTTATACCACAAAGTATCACACTACCTGCACCAAGTGATGCACCATCTTCTATTAAAGTTTTCTGGTATTCAATAGGATATCGTTTTGATCTTGGGTATTTATCATTGGTGAATGTAACGTTTGGGCCTACGAAAACGTTATTCCCGATTGTAACTCCATCCCACAAATA
>CAZGDJ010000186.1:0-886 GCA_964524635.1 uncultured Rikenella sp.
TGAGGTTATCATTGCCCCTATAAGGATGCCGGCCCAGACACCCGCGGCAGGAAAATCCAGAAGGATGTTTGATGCAATTGCCCCTGCCAGAATCATTGCAACAACCAGGATTTTTTTATGATTAATATGAACATTTGCAGGAGCATCATTCATTATTGGCTGATATTTTGTCTGCAATAAGGCTGCCGGGATGCCGAAAATGATTAGCGCGGGTATTACGGCCAGGTAAGCATGAAGCACATTAAAGGCGGGTACACCGTCAATCCACATAAGAGTTGTGGTTGTATCTCCTATTACACTTCCTGCGCCTCCGGCATTACTTGCTGCAACCAGAGCCGCAATGTAGCCTATGTGAACTCTGCCCTTAAAAACAACAAGGGCTATTGTTCCCCCTATTAAAGCAGCAGCTATATTGTCAAGGAATGATGAAAGAACGGTAATCATTACCAGCAATGTGAAGGCTCCCACCCAGCCGCTGCTAAGGTAGTTTGGCAGCAAGTCAGGAACATGTGATTCTTCAAATTGTTTGGAGAGAACTGTAAAACCCAGTAATAAACCCATAAGGTTGATCAGAGTCCTGGCTTCATGTCCCAGATGCTGATACAGAATAAAAGGTTCATTCGGGTCATTAAAGACTAGTTTGTATATTATGATCAGGGTCATACCGGTAAGAGCGACCCACATAGTATGTTTGTGCAGCAGTGCAACACCCAAAAGGGTTAATGCAAAGAGCACAAACTCGAAGTTATTCAGTAGAAACATATTGGTAGGAATGAAATTGAATGTCTGCCTGGTAGTACAACTTAAGTATAAGGTGCAAAGGTAGAAAGAGATATCTTATCCTGATGATTTATGATTATTATTATTATTATCAGATAAAAATATC
>CAZGDJ010000186.1:896-6522 GCA_964524635.1 uncultured Rikenella sp.
ATCAGGTAAATGATATGGTTATTTCAATACGGAATTGTTTTTACCCGATTATCTGATTCTGAAGCCAATAGACTCCTATGCCGCCAAGATAACCTGCAAGTGCAAGAAGAGATATCCTCTTCATGTACCAGATAAAGTCTATTCTTTCTAGGCCCATAGCTGCAACTCCGGCAGCAGATCCGATTATCAACATACTGCCTCCTGTTCCTGCACAATAGGCCAGCAGTTCCCAGAAAAGACCGTCCTGAACAAAGAATCCGGCATAAGCTGGGTCCGCAGCCAGACGAAGCATATCAGGTGTAACAATATCATACATACCCATAGCACCTGCAACAAGCGGGACGTTGTCAACCACAGCTGAAATGCCTCCGATGGCAGTATTTATCAGAAATATATTGCCAAGCTTCTGGTCAAGCCATCCTGATAACAAAGCCAGGTGACCGGCACTTTGCAGGGCGGCAACGGCTGATAAAATACCTAGAAAGAAGAAGATAGTAGGAGTATCTACTTTCTTGACAATATGGAAAATTGTCAGTTTTTTCCTGATTTCATCCTCTTTATCCCTGTGCATAATCTCCGATACTACCCATAAAACCCCGAGTCCGAAAAGCATACCGACATAGGGAGGCAGATGAGTGATTGTCTTAAAGACAGGAACGAAAAGCAACATCGAAACACCCAGAACCAGGATAAAAAGTCTCTCTCTCTGAGTCGTTATATCTTCAAGGTGCTTCTGTCTTTCAGGTTTCTTCACATCTCCTGAAATCATAAATGACAGTATCGCAAGAGGCACAATCATATTGAAGAGACTTGGCAGGAAAACTTTAAGTATTATGTTGACTGTTGTTATCTGCCCTCCAATCCATAGCATGATAGTAGTGACATCACCTATAGGCGACCATGCTCCGCCTGCATTTGCTGAAATTACGATCATGCTGGCAAAAAGCCACCTGGTAGGCTTATCTGATATAAGCTTTCTTAAAAGGGCAATCATTACTATGGTAGTGGTCAGGTTGTCAAGGACTGCTGACATAAAGAATGTGATAAAACCGATGATCCACAGGAGTTTAACCTGGTTGGTCGTTTTAATTTTATCTGTTATAATAGTAAATCCCTGGTGATGGTCTATAACTTCAACAATAGTCATAGCTCCGAAGAGGAAGAACAATATCTCGGCAATGTCCCTGAGATGATGACCCAGCTCCTCCTTCACAAATGCAACAGGATGCTGGGCAATTTCTGCTGTTTCCCTGAAAGGAGACGTGGCAAATTTATCAGGATCCATGGCTGGTTTGATATTCTGAAGGATATCATGGGCCATGATTTTAATCTCCTCCCACGAGGGTGAGTGACCCAATGCAAGGACCTGATCACTGAAAATAGCAAAAAGGGCCCATAATATTGATCCTAAAAGAAGAGCACTTGCCGCTTTCTCAATTTTAATAGGATGCTCCAGGGCTATCGCAACATAACCCAGAACAAAAATGACAACCATTGCTAAGAACATAGTATTTTCTTTTTATGCAAATTTTAGTCAAATATCAATGATATTTTATGATTTTGCCGTGATATTTATCATTATAGTGTGATACTCTCTCCCTGCTGAGGAATTGAAATATTTTTAAACCTTTTTGACTGCAGGTAACCCATATAGGTCTTCTGTGTCTCATATTCACCATGGACTAGTATGACCTTCTGAAGTTTGGACGTGTCCTGGCATGAAAGATAGTCAGCCATTTCCTTATAGTCGCCGTGGCCCGAGAATGACTCTATCTTTCTTATTTCAGCATTTACCGGGTATTTTGTCCCATGTATTGACACTTCCTTTTCTCCTCTCAGCAGCCTGGCTCCCAGGGTGGCAGGGGCACAGTATCCCACTGCGAGAACCGTATTGGCAGGATTCGTAATATTATTTGCAAGATGATGCTTTACCCGACCTGCCTCCATCATTCCCGATGAAGAAATGATTATTACAGGCTGTTTTATTTCATTAAGTCTCATGGAGTCTTCCTTTGACGTAATATAATACAGCGAGTTAAAACCGAAAGGATCAGGGTCTCTCAGCATGTCAAACCTTACGTCTGCATTGAAGCATTCAGGATGCAGGCGGAAGATATTGGTTGCGTTGACTGAAAGAGGACTGTCAACATACATATCAACCATGGGCAGGCGCTTTTGGTTATAAAGGTTGTTCAGAGAATAGACAACCTCCTGGGTACGCCCCACACTGAAAGCAGGAATTATCAGTTTGCCTTTCTTGACGACACAGGTCTCATAAACTACCTTGTACAGTTCTTCTTCAGATTCCTGTATAGTAGGATGAAGCCTGTCACCATAAGTGGATTCTGTTATGAGAAAGTCGGCCTGTGGAAACGGAACAGGACTCTTAAGTATTCTGTTCGCCGGTCTGCCTATATCTCCGGTATAGGCAAGCTTTTTTACAGCGCCTTTTTCAATTACTTCAAGTGTTACCACCGAGCTGCCCAGCATGTGGCCGGTGTTGGTGAATCTCACAAAAGTGTTATTGTCAATCTGAAATTTCCGATCGTAACCTACACTTATAAACAGGTACATGCTTGCAACAGCATCAGCCTGAGTATATAAAGGCTCAACAGGAGGAAGTCCTTTTTTTGCTCTTTTCTTGTTGAAGGTGTAAGTATCATGCTCCTGTATCTTGCCTGAGTCGGCCAGCATTATGGAACACAGATCACGTGTTGCGCTGGTGCATATAATTGACCCTGTAAACCCATTCCGGTAAAAGAAAGGTATCAGACCTGAATGATCAATATGCGCATGTGTAAGTATGATATGATCAATCGAGGCAGGAGGTACCGGAAAAGACTTGTTCATTTCATCTGTTTCGAGCCCTTTCCCCTGGAACTGACCACAGTCAAGAAGAATCTTCTTCCCATACTCTGTTTCAATAAGTATCTTGCTTCCAGTAACTTCCCGCGCAGCTCCGTAAAATGTTAGTTTCATGATAAAGTCTTTTCTTATTACAGTGGCTAATATACTTAAAGTTGAGACAGGATAGGAAAAAATAAAAATCAACAAAAAATAAACAATGTGATAATTGTATGAAAAAACTGCTGCTATTAATATACATTTGCGATGTTGACAAATCCTTAGTTCATTAATTCCTGTTTTTATGAAACTTGATAAGATATTCTCATTTCTTGCTCCCAGGGAAGGTAAATTCTACCCGCTTTTTAAGGACGCATCAGCTAATCTTATTATTGCGGCTGAACACCTTGTGGAGTTTATGAACGAGTCTTCAGAAGAAAAAAGAAATATTCTTGGACAGAAAATAAAAGAATCTGAGCTGGTTGGTGATCAGATTGCAAAGAATCTATATAAAGCTCTGAACAGCACTTTTATAACACCGTTTGACCGTGAGGACATTTTTGATCTTATTCATGCCACGGATTCTGTTGTCGACCTGATATTCGGGGCAGCTAAGAAGACTCATCTTTACAAGGTCAGGGAAATACCTGATGAGTTCAGGGAAATGGCTGATACCATTCACAAATGTGCAATTGAAATTAATACAACATTTAATGGTCTAAGGGATGTTCTGAATCTGTCAAAATATAAGGATAACTGCCATAAGATAAGCGAGCTGGAAGAATACGCTGATGATATAAATCACAGGTATCTCACCAAGCTTTTCGAGGAGGAAAAGGATGCTATAGAACTCATAAAGAAGAAGGATGTGCTTGGGGCGCTTGAAAAGGCGGTGGACCGTTGCGATGATGTCTCAGATATTATTTCTTCAGTGATAGTAAAAATCGCATAATCGGGTAACCTGATGGACTTCACTCTTCTAATTATCATAGTTGTCCTGGCCTTCGGGTTTGATCTCATTAATGGCTTCCATGATGCGGCGAATTCAATTGCCACGATTGTCTCAACTAAAGTATTGACTCCATTTCAGGCAGTTGTCTGGGCTGCATTCTTCAACTTTTTAGCATACCTGGTATTTGAATTGCATGTTGCCGATACAATTGCAAAAACAGTTGACACATCTGCAATAACCCTCCTTGTTATTCTTTCCGGTATCATTGCGGCTATAGTTTGGAACCTTCTTACATGGTACCTTGGAATCCCATCCAGTTCTTCACACACTCTCGTTGGCGGATTTTCAGGAGCTGCAATTGCTTATGCCGGATGGGATGTGGTCCATACAAATATAATTGCAAAAATTGCATCATTTATATTTCTGGCGCCTCTGATAGGAATGATATTCTCTTATATAATATCTCTTGCACTTTTATGGATATGCAGAAGATCCAATCCGTTCCGTCTGGAGAAATGGTTAAAAAAATTGCAGTTATTGTCTTCTGCTCTTTTAAGTCTTGGTCATGGCGGTAATGATGCACAAAAAGTAATGGGCATTATTGCTGCTGCATTGTTGGTCTACTTTCATGGTGTTGACCCTTCACAGGTGCCTCACTGGGCTCAGATCCAAATGGTTGATGGCAAGATGCATACTATCCCTCACTGGATCATTCTGGGCTGTTATACTGCCATTGCTGCCGGTACACTTATGGGTGGCTGGAGGATTGTCAAAACAATGGGAACCAAAATTACCAAAATCACGCCTTTCGAAGGTGTCGCAGCTGAAACAGCAGGAGCCCTGCTTCTTTTCGGAACAGAGGCGCTGGGAATACCTGTCAGTACTACTCATACAATCACAGGTGCTATTATGGGGGTAGGAATGACGAAAAGGGTTACAGCTGTCAGATGGGGCGTGACCATTAACCTTTTATATGCGTGGATTCTTACAATACCTGTTTCAATGCTCCTTGCTGCCGGAGTTTATCTTCTTTTGTCCACAATCACTGGAATTAGCTAATCATTGAGTCATTGACCCAAAGCCTCTTACTGTTCCTGTTTCAGTCTTGTGCAGGTCAAAGATAATTATCTCGTTTTTGCCTTTCTTCAGCCATGAAGCCGGACAGTATAGTCTTGTCTGGGGGCCTATCTCCCAGTAACGGCCCAGGTTATGACCATTGATCCATACAATTCCTTTAATGAAGTTGGTCATATCAATAAAGGTGTCTGCCGTTTTTTCCAGAATAAAATTGCCTCTGAAGAATACTCCGGGCTTCAAGAGGTTTTGAGATGAGCTATCTAACCTGCTTATATAATCCTCATTAAAAGGAAGGCTGTAAACCTCCCAGTTCATCAGTGTCATCCCGTTTAATTTAACTCTGTCAGTGATGCCCTTGCGGTCAGTCATTGCACTCGCGAAATTGATACGTCCCATGCCTTCTACAAGGATCTCAAGCAAAGGATTGCTGACATTGCTTTCAGGAAGATCAATTGTGTTCACGCCCAACCGTCTGTCAAGAGTACCTATGAATTTACCATTGAGAAATACTGTTGCATAATCATGTATCTCAGTCACTGTCAGTCTGCCACTTTTATGACCGATAAGCCTGGTGGCGTACAGCATGAAACCGAAATCCTGCCCGAAAGCTTCAAACGATTGTGGTTGAACTGAATGGATTGCACCAGGCAGATTATCCCATACAGAAGTGAATGGCTTTACGTCAATCTCCGGTAAAGTCATTACAGGAACAGGATCAGGAACAGGATAAAGCTTTTGCCTTCGTGGCAGATA
>CAZGDJ010000187.1:0-6509 GCA_964524635.1 uncultured Rikenella sp.
AGTGGCTCAGGATGGGTCAGGAGATTTTACTACAATTCAGGCTGCTGTTGATGCATGTAAGTCATTCTCGGATAAACGTATTACAGTATACATCAAGAATGGCATTTACAAGGAAAAAATAAGGGTGTCGGACTGTAATCCGAAGCTTTCATTTATAGGGGAGAGCATTGAAAAAACAATAATCTCCTATGATGACCATTTCAACAGAATGGGTCGCGGTAAGAACAGCACCTTTTATACTTACACCCTGATGATTGAAGCAGATGATTTCCATGCAGAAAACCTGACAATAGAGAACACGGCAGGGCCTGTCGGACAGGCTGTTGCTTTACACGTTGAAGGAGATCGTTGTGTTTTCAGAAACTGCAGACTGCTTGGTAATCAGGATACTCTTTATGCTGCAGGCCGGAATAGCCGGCAGTATTTTGAAGACTGTTACATTGAGGGGACAACTGATTTTATCTTCGGAGCAGCTACTGCTTTGTTTATGAGGTGTGAAATAAGGAGTAAGAAGGATTCATATATAACTGCCGCAAGTACACCGGAAGGAAAACCTTTTGGTTTTGTGTTCATGGAATGCAACTTAACCGCCAATGAAGAAGTCACAAAAGTTTACCTGGGAAGACCATGGCGTGATTTTGCCAGGGTTATTTTTCTGCATTGTATGATGGGTAGCCATATACTGCCTGAGGGATGGGCTAACTGGGATAAGACAGAGCGGTATAAAACTGCATGGTATGCAGAGTATGAAAATAGTGGTCCGGGATCTGATACATCTCATCGTGTTCCTTGGAGTCACCAGCTTGCCAAAAGAAAGGCTGCAAAATACACGATCGAAAATATCCTGGCACCAGTCCTTACCGTTGAGCCCCCCGCCTCACAGTGGATTCTCGCAAAGTGACTAATGCTAATAATCTAAACCTTCCCTATAGTTTGTGGTCAATGGCAACCTGTCTTTTACCTTTTGTCTTTTGTCTTTTGTCTTTATTCTCCCCTTCATCCTGGCTCCTCGCTAAAATAACCCACAGGGTTATTTATTAACGCTCGGCCCTCTTTTGTCTTTTACCTTCCAATAACTACCTTTGCCCGAATTTTAAATATAGATGTACGATATTACTCCAGGGGTTAAAGGCCTTATTTTTGATCTCGATGGTACTCTGGCTAACACCATGCCATATCATTTTCAGGCCTGGCAGAAAGCATGCAGAAGGTTTGGGCTCGAAATGGACACTGCCTTCCTTCAGAGTTATACGGGTGCTCCGGGCTGGGTCATCGCGGAGGCTGTCATTGAACAGAATAGCATGACCGGGAAGGTAACGCCAGAAGAGATTATGCAGGTTAAGCTGGATGAGTTTTTTACAATCCAGCACCATGTAACACCAATTGAACCTGTAGCTGCAATTGCGCGCAAATATCATGGTATACTTCCTATGGCTGTCGGTACAGGAGGCCATAGGGAGGCTGTGGAAAAAACACTTGAGATAACAGGTCTTCGGAAATACTTTGATATTATTGTTACTGCAAATGATGTGGAGCTTCATAAGCCTCATCCCGAGACATTTCTGAAGTGTGCTGAGCTAATGAAAGTAGAGCCAAAATACTGTGAGGTCTTTGAAGATGGAGACCTGGGTATTGAGGCTGCCAAAAGAGCCGGCATGATTGCCACTGATGTGCGTGAATGGTATATCTCTGATTGGAGATAATTCCAGGTTGTGTTTAAGCCGGGTAACTATTTTTTTAATGGCATTGCTATCAAGGTCTGCAACAGAGTCGGATCATTAACCTCTGCAGGATCATTCAGGTAGAATTCCCATGATTCTTGCCCTAAAGCAATGTTATTTTCCTCTGCATATTTAATGATCTCATCATAAGAACTTTGCAGATCTTCATAAGGGCCTGTGTGTAGTCCCTTTACAGCAGTGAAAGCATTATACCTGACAACTTTTACATCTCCTGAATTCTTGCCACCTGAGGATACAGGCATCCCGGCTGTCATAGTATACTTGCCAGTTTCAGGGTCATAATCGGAATAAAACGCAAATGGCATACCCTGAGGCTGAAGCTTCTGTTCTTCAATAGCCACCATGACATTCCCGTAGCATTTGCCTAACAGTGAGGAAACCTGATCCATAGTACCTGTCAGTGATGAGACAAGTGCTTCAACAGCAGGAAATTCCTCCACTCTTACTTCGCTAAGGCTACTCATTGTTACACCATGAGTCTCAAGATAGTTCTTCAGATCTATCTTGCCGCTGTCAATAGTATTCTGAATTACACTTTTGAACATTCTGTTCATTATGCGTCCGAAAGCTGATCTCCCGGTCATTTTTATGCTCCAGGTCAGGTTGGTGCCATTTGATGAAGGAGTAAACGTCCATTCTTCGGGAATAGGTTTACCCTTTGAGAAGGAAACAGTATTCAGTATATAGGATCCTTGCACCACTGAGTCCACCAGCATCTTTCCAGCGCCTATCTTTGGACCCTCCCACATATATTCTGATCCCGTGTAACCTGATTTGATATCAAATGTACATTTTACTGCTGTATCGGCTTTTATCCAAGGGTCCCAGGCAGTGCGGTCAACAAAACCGGCAACAAAGTGAAATACTTTCAGAGGCGTCAGATTTATCTCTTCTGAGGTGGATACAACAATTTCACGTGGCATGGTGTAGCCAGCTACAATAACAATAATCAGCAAAGCCATTACCACTATGATAATCCATCTTAAGGCTTTCATAGACTAAGGTTTTAAAGTTTAACTTATTACCAAAGTTACTTTAAAGTGTTTAAATCTTCAAGATAGTTCTTGACCTGATTAACCACATTTTCTCCTGTAAAGCCAAATTTCTTATCCAGAACGCCATAAGGTGCTGATAATCCAAAATGGTCAAGACCCCAGATTCTGCCATTGGCTCCTGCCAATCCCAGCATGGTAACCGGTAGTCCTGCAGTCATGCAGAATACTGGAATTCCGGGTGTTATGACACTCTCCTGATATATAATATCCTGTTTACGGAACAACCCCTCTGAAGGAGCGGAGACAATTCTGGTCTTAATTCCATCCACCGCAAGGAGGGCAGCACCCTCTGCCAGGGTTGCAACTTCTGACCCACTGGCAACAAGAATGACATCTGGTGTTCCCTTGGAGTCAGTTACAATATACGCACCTCTGGAGGCTTTTGCGGCTTCTTTTATCCTTGGTTCGCTCATTGTCGGAAGGGTCTTGATGTTCTGACGTGACAGGATGAGTGCTGTAGGGGTTGTTTTATTTTCAAGAGCCATTTTCCATGATACGTTGGTCTCAGGTGCGTCAGCTGGCCGAAGCACAAGTACACTATTCTCTCCGTGGTGATTTTTCAGGTGCTCCATGAGACGTATCTGTGCCTCCTGTTCCACCGGCTGATGGGTGGGTCCATCCTCTCCGACACGGAAGGCATCATGAGTCCATACATATTTAACAGGAAGTCCCATTAAAGCAGCCAGACGAACAGCCGGTTTCATATAGTCTGAGAAGACAAAGAATGTACCGCATACAGGAATTATGCCACCATGCAGGGCCATCCCATTCATCACAGCTGCCATAGTCAGCTCAGATACCCCTGCATGAAGGAAAGCACCGGAGAAATCGCCTCTCTTAAAAGGTCTTGTCTTCTTCAGGAAACCGTCTGTTTTATCTGAGTTCGCCAGGTCAGCAGATGAAACTACCATATTGGGAATTTTCTCTGCAAAATGTGAAAGCAGAACTGCTGAAGCATTACGGGTGGCGTCATTATCCTTCTGTGCTATTGAAGCAAAGTCAATTTCAGGAATATCACCAGCATAGAAATCATGCAGTTGTTTATCGGCCGCACTGTTTTCTGCTGCCCATATAGTATATTTCTTTTTCCATTCAGCAGCAGAGGCAGCTTTTGTTTTCAAAACATCATCATAAAGCGTCTTTACATCATCAAATATCCGGAAAGGATTTTCAGGGTCTCCTCCAAGATTAGCAACTGACTTTTTAAATGATGCTCCGGCATGGGTAACCGGTTGTCCGTGTGTTGATGACTTGCTTTCAAAACTATTACCGCTCTCATCAATGAGACCTTTGCCCATTATTGTCTTACCGATAATAAGTACAGGCTTCTCATTCTCATCAACAGCCATCCTTAATGCTCCGCGTATCTGGTCATGACTATGACCGTCAATGCTCATAACGCGCCAGCCCCAAGCCTTATATTTTGCAGCTGTATCCTCTGAGGTGACAGCCGAAGTCTCAGTAGAGAGCTGTATATCATTTGAATCGTAGAACATGATCAGGTTACTCAATCCAAGGTGGCCGGCAAGTCTTCCGGCACCCTGAGATATTTCCTCCTGTACACCGCCGTCAGAGATGTAAGCATAGGTTTTATGTTCAAAAGATTTTCCGAAGCGGGCAGTAAGAAATCTCTCGGCAATTGCAGCTCCAACAGCCATAGTATGACCCTGGCCAAGAGGTCCGGATGTGTTCTCTACTGCACGAGCCAGGTTTAGCTCGGGATGGCCCGGTGTGGGGCTGTCCCATTGCCTGAAGATCTTAAGATCATCCAGGCTGAAATGACCTGTCAGTGTCAGCACTGAATATAACATCGGTGACATATGACCGGGATCAAGAAAGAAACGATCCCGGTTAATCCATTCCGGGTCGGAGGGATCAAAATGAAGGAACTCAGAGAAGAGTATATGCATGAAATCTGCTCCTCCCATAGCTCCTCCGGGGTGCCCTGAGTTGGCCTTTTCAACCATGGCCATTGAAAGTATACGGATGTTATCAGCTGCCTGTGTGTGTACGTTTTTATTCATAGTGATATCAACTTATATTGTTTGAGGCAAAAATAAGCAAATAGTTTAAAGATATGCTCTAATCAGACATTATAGGTCGATGAGGCTGTGTCACCCCCGCGTCCTGTCCAGTTGGTATGAAAAATTTCTTCTTCCGGTTTGTCTATCCGCCTGTATGTATGAGCTCCAAAGTAATCACGCTGAGCCTGTAAAAGGTTAGCAGGGAGCCAGGCTGACCTGTAGCTGTCAAACCATGACAGGGCAGCGCTCATAGCAGGAACAGGTATACCATGCTGCACGGCATTAGCTATCACTCTCCTCCAGCTTTCAGCATTCTCTTTCAATATGCCTGAGAAATAACTATCCATTATCAGGTTAGGCAATTTCGGATCACGTTGGAAGGCTTCATAAATTTTATTCAGGAAAGCGGACCGTATAATGCATCCGCCTCTCCAAATCATTGCTATCTCGCCATAGTTAAGATCCCATTTGTATTCCTGTGCCGCATTTCTTAAAAGGTTAAAGCCCTGCGCATAAGAAACGATTTTAGACGCATAGAGAGCCCTTCGTACATCATTGATGAGCATTTTTTTGTCAACAGTGGTCTTAATTGACGGACTACTGAAAACCTTTGATGCGTTTACTCTTTCAGCTTTCATTGAAGAAATGCAACGCGCAAAAACTGACTCAGCAATCAGACTGAGAGGGACACCAAGGTCGAGGGCCCCTATAACAGTCCATTTACCTGTTCCTTTCTGTCCTGCTGAATCAAGAATCTTTGTGACAAGAGCAGAACCGTCAGCATCTTTATATTGAAGGATCTCACTTGTTATCTGGATAAGATAAGAGTCAAGCTCCATTTTGTTCCATTCGGTAAAGATCTCCGCCATCTCATCATGACTGAAACCTCCTATCTGGGTGAAAAGATGATAAGCCTCGCATATAAGCTGCATGTCACCGTATTCAATGCCGTTATGAGCCATCTTAACAAAGTGACCGGCACCATTGTCGCCTATCCATGTGCAACATGAGGCGCCGTCAGCCGTCTTGGCTGCGATGGCATTAAAAATAGCCTTAACATGAGGCCAGGCAGCTTTTGAGCCGCCAGGCATCATCGACGGACCCAGAAGAGCACCTTCTTCTCCACCGGATACCCCGGTGCCAATATATAGTAATCCCTTGCTCTCAACATATTGAGTACGCCTTATGGTGTCAGGGAAATGAGAGTTGCCACCTTCAATAATAATGTCACCTTTTTCCAGAAGAGGAATGAGATTTTCAATAAAGTCATCTACCGGCTGACCGGCTTTTACCATCAGCATCACTTTTCTCGGTTTCTCGAGCTGTGAGACCATCTCTTCAAGTGAATATGAGGGAATGATTTTTTTCCCTTTGCCGCGTCCGTTAATAAAATTTGTCACCTTATCTGTCGAGCGGTTAAACACTGCAACAGTAAATCCTTTGCTTTCAATGTTCAGGACAAGGTTCTCACCCATCACCGCCAGTCCAATCAGTCCGATATCTGCTTTCATAAATTGTTGATTTGTTTTTTATCAAGTAAATAATTATTTAATATTAAATCCGAGTTTTGAAAGGATTTTTCTTGCGTCTTCATCTTTTACTGCAACATGGTATGAGCTGAATTCTCTTCTTTTCCTGTAATTATCACGCAGTGATTCGAAGTTGGCCGGGTCATTGCGGAACAACAC
>CAZGDJ010000188.1:0-6507 GCA_964524635.1 uncultured Rikenella sp.
GGATTAATTTTTGTCTTTAGGCCATTGCGCTCATTTGTTATTTCACCTGTCAGCATATTAACTGAGATTAAATCCATCTGCCTGAGATCAAGTGATTCCAATGAGTTATAGGTCAACACGGGAAATGCAGCATTTATGGCATTACGTTCATAAATAGCCCCGAAGGATCTGGCTATTATTGCCTGAATTCCCAGAGACTTGAAACAATCTACAGCCTGCTGGCGTGAGCTGCCACTGCCAAAATTCTTTCCTGCAACCACAATATCTCCCCTCTGCGCTTTCTTTGCGAAATCATTGTAACCCTGGAGGTTATCAAAGGTATATTGTCCCATTTCGCTTATGTCAGTGATAGCAAGGTAACGATTGTGGAATATCATATCAGTATCAACATTGTCATGGTCAATTAGCCATACCCTGCCCTTGATGGTTGTTGGTTGCTCATGAACGTCACCTGCTGTTTCCGGATTGGTTTGTATCACTTTCGGCTTTTTCACAAACTCTGCCGGTTTTGACGGAATTGAATCAGGGGTAGTTATATAACCTGCTATAGCTGATGCTGCCACCACTTCCGGGGAAGCGAGGAAGACGCTTCCCAGTCCCTGCTTGCCGGGAAAATTCCTGTTGCCGGTGCTTATGGTCACCTCACCTTTGCCATTCTGTCCAACCTGGCCTGCTGCACAGCCGGCACAACCTGCATTTGATACGAGGGCTCCCGCTCTTTTAAAGACTTCTATAAGACCTTCTTCAAGGCATTGTTTCCAGACCTGATCGGTAGAAGGCACTATCTTAAGGATTACTCCGGGTGCAACCTTCCTTCCTTTAAGAATTGATGCTGCCACCCTTAAATCATCAATACGGCCATTGGTGCAGCTGCCAATGAAAGCTGAGTCAATTTTTGTTACAGGCAGTTCAGTAACGGCAACTGTATCATGAGGTTGTCCCGGTCGAGCCACCATTGGACTGAAAGATGCCACATCAATCTCGTCAGTTATTTCATAATGTGCATCAGTATCTGCATACACCGGTTCAAACCTCTCTTTTGTCTTCTGTCTGCAGTATTTTACCACTTCATCGTTTGGAGGAAACATTATGATTATGGCTCCCATTTCTGTCGCCATTGAAGCTATGGTGATCCGATCATCCACTGACATCTGATCAACCGTATTTCCGTAAAGCTCAATGCTGTAGCCAAGCAGTGTATTGGCTCCATATTTTTTCAGGAGGCTGAGAATAACGTCCTTAGCAGTAACACCGGAAGGTTTTGTGCCTTTCAAAATCAGTTTTACTGACTGAGGCACTTTAAACCAGACTTTTCCACTGTTCCATGCTGCTGCTATGTCCATATCACCCATTCCCTGACCAAAAGCACCAACAGCACCAAGAATATTGGCATGAGAATCGGTTGATACGGCAGTTGATCCCGGATATACAAAACCCTCATCAATGAGAAGATGTGTTCCTATCCCGGAGTCAATATCATATACTTTAATGTCATTGTCACGGGCAAATAACCTGCATATCTGCTGGTTTACTGCGTATTTCTGATCAGATCCGGTGGGATTACAGTCGAAAGTAAACATGGTTTTGGCGGGGTCATCAACTGAAAGGCCAAAGTCATTCAGGTTTTTCACCACATTTGCTCCTCCAAAATCGCGCGCCACGCGAGCATCAATGCTAATATCAACAATGTCACCAGGTTTTACTGTCGAATACTTTGAGTGAGATGCAAGAATCTTTTCAATAATTGTCATTCCCATAGGTGCAGTCTTTAGTATTGTATAAAGACAAATTTAGTACACTGTTCATTGATTTTATATGGCAAAAGTCATAAAGAAGAACAAACCTCTCAGGGATATATTAAGGTCAATAAAAGAGTTAAATTTTACCAGGTTGATTCGTTTTCTGACACAGAAAACAGTCTATGATCTGAACTGTGCCCTGTAATCGCGGGCTGACATTCCAGAGTGCTTTCTGAATTGCTTATTAAAATTAGACACAGTAGCAAAACCGCATTCGAAAACGATATCCATTATTTGGTGTTCTGTTTCACGCAGAAGGTAGCATGCTTTATTTGTTCTTACCTGGTTAACGTAATCAACGAAGCCTGAACCGGTATTGTGTGAAAAGAAACGGCTGAAAGAATGAGGGCTCATCTTTGCAACAACAGATACCTCCTTGACGGTTAGAGGTCTGAAGAAGTTCTCACGTATAAAAACACAGACATCTGTGAGGCGGGTGTCAACCTTATTGTTTTCACCTGCATTCTTTTCACCGGCCAGGTATTCATATTTTTCATATGAACAAAGTATATCCAGTAACTGGAAGAAACAAACCATTTTTTTTATCCCGGTATCGTGGAGCATCTTTCTCATATGGACTTCAGCAGTCTTTCCGGCTTCAGCGGGGAAAACGATGCCTCTTGAGGCATCATCCAGCAGTTTCTTTACCTGCATCATTTCAAATTGTGAAAGCAGCTCTTCACCCAGTGATTCTCTCCTGAAATGGCAGATAATTGCATGTTCCTGTGTTTCTTTGCCGTCATTCTTATGAAAGTTCCAAAGATGAGTCAGGTTAGGTCCAAGCATAACGAGGTCATAATGATCAAATATCTCTACCGAGTCACCGGCTACGCGTGTACCATTACCTGTTATGTTAAGTACAATTTCAAATTCAGGGTGAAGGTGAAGAAAGCTGCTGTCATTATCCAGCCATTCAACCCTGAAACCGGATCCCTCATCATGCCTGATGCTGATAATTTCTGGTATCATTGGAGAATTTATTTACCACAAACAAAAGATACTGGCCATTTTCTCAATAAATTTAACAAATTCCGCAGATAATCATTAAGGCAATAATATAAATTAAAGATTTACTTGAAAGACAAGTTCTCATAACATAAACATACTGATGTTAAGCAAAAAAATCTAATGTGATATTTATCATACATAAATACATGTTAAAAGACATTTTTTTATCAGAAATGTTGTTCCAGATCGAAAGATTGTGTATATTTGTATTGAAGCTTACGCTTTGATAAAAAGAGGAGAGCAAGGGTTGTTTGTGGGAATCAATAGGATTGTATTGCAGACATTGACTTTCACATGGACCTATAGGCTGACTACCATAGGTTACTTCCTTTTATCAGACAGTAGATTCCGGGATTATCTCATAAGCCCGTTCCTTAAAGTACCATAAATAACCCTCTCCTCTTTCTTTATTTGTATAAAACGATGAAGACTTTTCTGCGCCGGTTTGAAAATAACAAAGAGCTTATTATTGTTTATGGGACATGGGGCATTGATGAAAAAGCTTTTGCCGGACTCTATGATGACAAATTTGATTTTATTCTTTTTTATAATTATTCTGCCGATGAACCGTTGATTCTTCCGGAGATGAAGACCTATAAACGTGTAATTGTTATAGGCTGGTCTTTGGGTGTATGGGCGGCAGAATACTTCAGCCGCAAATCAGGAATTAAACCTGATCTTACAATAGCTGTTAATGGCACTCCTTTTCCTGTTGACGATAGATTTGGCATTCCGCTTAAAGTTTTTGAAGCCACCCTTGAAAATATTTCAATGAACAATATGGCGAAGTTCTATCTTCGTGTTTTCGGAGGCAAGAGCCATTTTGAAAAAAACAAAGCCATTATTCCCGAGAAGAATGAAAAATCTCTTCAGGTTGAGCTAAGATGGTTGTACAACCGGATGATGGAGCCTGTAGATACCGGTTTTATCTGGGATTATTCACTTATTGGTTCGGAAGACAGGGTTTTTAAAACACAGACTCTCCTTGACTATTGGTCAGAGCATAATGAAACCAGGCAGATAATTATTCCTGCACCGCATTACATGTTTGATAACTGGAATTCACTCAAAGACCTTATAAGGTTTGTGACAAGGCACAACCTGTCGCCTTTCAGATACAAATAGTAATTTTTAAAGATCGCGGAGCAAAACATCCGAATCCGAGGTAGCCAGAAGTACTTCAAGATTTATCAGGGCCATATCTATCTTTCGGTAATTGGAATTGTTTATTACAATTTTATGGGTTGAACCGGAATTCTCAAGTTTATCCAGCACAAATGAGAGTGTCATTCGATTCACGTCAATAGCAGGCTGATAGAAGAATTTGTCCTGGACTTCATCATATACCTCTGTCAGAAGATCTGCGTCACGTAACGTTGACAATGTTTCCCTTACGCTTCTAATAGGAACACTTAGTTCCAAAGACAATTCTTCCGAGCCTCGTGGTTTAGTGCCAATTATGAAATCCTTGATAAGTGTGTGCATAATAAGAAGAGCAAGGCGTTTCTTCTGTCTTAGTGAAACGTTTTTTACGTCAAATTCAAATTCATGACGAGTGATATTTTGAAGATAAAATGAAAGTTGCGCTCCCAATAGTACAACAACCCATGTCATTTCGATCCATATCATAAGAAGGGGAACAGCAGCAAAGCCTCCATAAATGCCTCCCAATTTTGACGCCCCAATCTGCACCTGAATATATAATACCTGGATTACCTGAATGGCAATACCTGCAAGAAGCCCTGCAATAAAAGCCGATCTGAACCTTACTTTAGTGTTCGGCATTACAAGGTAGGCAGCGGTAGCAACTGTTACCATAAGTATAAACGGCATCAGCTTGAGAAGAAAGAACACAAGCGGTCTGAGCTCTTCAAGTATTGCTGACTGACTCAGCATTTCCGGTAGTTTTGTATTTGCCAGTACTGTAACACTGCTGGATACAATGAAAATCACAGGTACAAAAACAACTATTGCCATATAGTCTGTCAGCTGTCTGTACCATACTCTGGTCTCATCGACTTTCCAGAATGAATTGAAAATACTTTCCACATATCTGAGCAGCTGAACCACAGTATAGAATAGCAGTGCCACCCCGATTCCGGCCATCCATCCTCCACTAGTATTCGTTAATGCATTATTTGCAAAATCGAGTAAAAACTCCATTACCTGTTGCTGGTTATGAAATTGATTTATGATCTCTGCCCTCAATTCTTCATTAAGGCCAAAACCTTTAGCTATGCCAAACACCAGGGCCAGCATCGGAACAACAGCCAGAATAGTAAAAAAAGTCAGTCCTGATGCTTTTATGTAGATAGCATCTCTTTTTATACCTGTCACCAGGAGATATATGATTCTCCATTGTCTGTCAAACCAGGGCTTAAGCCCGGGGAAACGATTAAAAGTTCTTTTTTTAAAACCTTTATCTAATTTCCGGTAGGCAATTTTTATCCATTCGAAAGGATTTCTCATGTTTTCCATGATTTCAATCAGGCATCAAAATTAGTAAATGATCTTCAAACACTATTATTATCTTCACACTTTGAAGGAAAATGGAATGGAAATAGAGATAAAAGAGTACATCAAAGGAGCAAATGAGGCTGAAGGGCTTACTGTTATAATAGATGTTTTCAGGGCGATGAGTGTTGCCTGTTATGCTTTTGACAACGGCGTCAGGAGGGTTATTGATGTATCGACACCTGATGAAGCTTTTAAATTAAAAGACAAACTTCAGTCTGAAACAATACTGGTTGGTGAGAATGACGAAAAAAAGATACCTGGTTTTGATTATGGTAACAGTCCAACTGAAATACTTACCGGCAACCTGCGGGGAAAGACTATGATACATACAACAACGGCCGGCACCAAAGGAATACTTAACGCTGCCAAGGCAACAGAAATTCTGGGCGCTGCTTTAGTAAATGCAAGTGCTACAGCAAGATACATAGTGGCCGCAAAACCTGAGAAAGTTACTCTTGTAGCAATGGGATACCGTGCCAGGGAAAGAGCTGATGAGGATATTTTATGTGCTAACCATATCAGAGACCTCATCATGGGAAAGGAGAATGATATTTCAGAAGAGATTAAGATGCTTATAAATGGTTCAGGAAAAAGATTCTTTTATCCATCAAATCTCGACTTCAGTCCCCCTACCGATTTTTTTCTTTGTACTGACCCTGACAGATTCAATTTTATTTTAAAAGCTATAAACACACCAGCCGGATATGCTGAACTGGTAAAGATTGATTTCACCAGTTAGTATGGCAGGAAAATTGTATGGGAAAGGTTGAAAATGAAATATTGATCCATTAATGAACCGAAGAATAATAACAGCAGGCATTGTTTTGTCCTTCATTAGCTTTGCGATGGTATCAGGGCAGTCAGGATACTCTATTAATGTAAATATTAAAGGTGCATCTAACATGATGATAAGGCTCGCATATCATCTTGGAAGTGATCAATATATTAAGGATAGCACCAGAACTGATATTTTCGGTAAATGCAGGTTCCACGGTGAGAAACCACTTCCTGATGGTGTTTATATGATTGTTTTTCCCGAAAAGACCTATGTGGAATTTCTGATAGACCGTGATCAATATTTTGAGATCTTTTGCGACATTGAGAACCCTTTAAATACATTAAGATTTAAAGAATCTGATGAAAACGCAAGGTTCATTGAATACCAGAGAAAGTGGAAAACTCT
>CAZGDJ010000189.1:0-2145 GCA_964524635.1 uncultured Rikenella sp.
TATGATAAATCAAATAAACAACAGAGTGTAAGGATCGGATTTACTTTACCAATTCTGGATTGGGGATTGGGAAGAGGCAGGTATAAAATGGCCAAATCGAGCCAGGAGCTTACACAGCTTCAGGTTGAGCAGTCAAGGATTGACTTTGAACAAAACCTGATGCTTGATGTTCAGCAGTTTAACCTGCAGGATGACCAGGTTCGGATAGCAGCCAAATCTGACACTGTTGCCGCAAAGATGTACGAAGTAACAAAACAAAGATTCCTGATTGGCAAGATTGATGTGCTGGAACTGAACACTGCAGACACCAAAAAAGACCAGAACAAACGAAGCTATATCCAGGCTCTGAACAATTACTGGACTTATTTCTACAATATGCGGTCTCTTGCATTGTATGACTTTCTTAACCGGAAGCCACTCGAGACGGATTATGAAAAACTTATTAAGTAACTGAAATTTTTAAAGCAGATGACACTGCCGGCCATTGCTGACAGTGTCATTTTTTTATATGCTTTACGAAAATAAAATTATATATTTGCGCCTCGTATTATTTGCGAGCAGAAACAACAGAATAAATCTAAAAGAGGATACAAATGCAGAATAAAGGAGCAATCTCACTTTTGGCTATTGCCCTTACACTTGTGTGCATCTACCAGCTTTCATTCACGGTAGCTTCATACGGTGTTAAGAAAGACGCCAGGGTGTACGCAGCCGGTGACCTCAACAAAGAGGTAAATTATATTGATTCAATTTCAGCATTGCCAAAAGAAGACTGGGGATTTCTCGGACACAATTTCAAGGAGGTTCAGAAAAAAGAACTGAACCTTGGCCTTGACCTCAAGGGTGGTATGAACGTTACCCTTGAGATATCAGTTGAAGAAATCCTGAGATCTCTTTCAAATTACAGTACTGATAAGACATTTAATGAGGCTCTGAACCTCGCCAAAAGAAAAAAGCTTGGTAGTAATGAAGACTTTATTACGCTTTTTGTCCGCTCATTTGAAGAGGTTGATCCGAATGCAAAGCTTGCCGCTATTTTCGGAACTATTGAACTGAAAGACCGGATAAACTTCAACTCAACTAATGATGATGTTAAGAAAGTTCTTGAAGAGGAAGCTAATTCCGCTATTGATAATGCATTCAACGTCCTCAGGAACAGGATCGACCGTTTTGGTGTTGTCCAGCCTAATATATCGCAGCTACAGCCACGTGGCCGGATCCTCGTGGAACTTCCCGGTGTCAAGGACCCTGAGAGGGTGCGTGAACTGCTGCAGGGAACTGCAAACCTTGAGTTCTGGGAAACATATGATAACGGTGAGGTAATAAACTATCTTGTCCAGGCAAATGATTACCTGAAAGCCATTCAACCGGAAAAAACGGTGGCAGCAGAGGATACCACTACAACTAAGAGTGAAGCTGGTGACCAGTCACTGATTGATATCGTCAGCAAAGATACTACAACCGCTGCCGAAGCATCATCACTTGAAGATTTTGCGCGTCAGAATCCACTTTTCGGACTGCTTCGTCCGAATGTTTCACAGGACGGACAACCTATGGGGGGCAGCCTTATCGGTTTTGCCCTGGCCAAAGACACATCCAAAGTCAATGGCCTGCTGAAAATGAACCAGATAAGAAGCATTTTCCCCAGAGAGGTAAGATTCCACTGGAGCCAGAATCCTTACAAATATGATGATACCAAGACCCTGTACGAGCTTCATGCATTGAAGGTCACCACCCGCGACGGACGTGCGCCGTTGACAGGTGATGCGGTTACTTCAGCCCGCCCGACAACTGGCGCCATAGGTAGTGAAATTAAGGTTGATATGTCAATGAATGCTTCAGGTGCCAAAACATGGCAGAGGATGACTCGTGACAATATTGGCCGTAACATTGCAGTTATTCTTGATGGTTACGTAAGATCATCTGCACGTGTCCAGGGTGAGATAGCCGGTGGAAATACAGAAATAACAGGAGACTTTACACTTGAAGAAGCAGAGGACCTTTCAAACATCCTTAAGTCAGGTAAGATGCCGGCTCCGGCACATATTATCTCTGACTCAGTTGTCGGTCCTTCTCTTGGTAAGGAAGCCGTCAGGTATGGTATGAATTCGTTTATCATAGCCTTCCTTCTGGTGCTCGTATATA
>CAZGDJ010000189.1:2155-2957 GCA_964524635.1 uncultured Rikenella sp.
CTATTATAGCCGTTCAGCCGGTCTGGTTGCAGACATAGCCATGCTGGTGAACCTGTTCTTCCTTATGGGAGTACTTGTTTCAATGGGGTCTGTACTTACCCTTCCTGGTATTGCCGGTATTGTACTTACCATTGGTATGTCAGTTGATGCGAACGTACTTATTTTTGAAAGAATAAAAGAGGAGCTACGAGCCGGGAAAGGAGTTAAGCTGGCAATAGCTGACGGTTATAAGCATTCCAGCTCTGCAATTATAGACAGTAACCTTACAACTGCTCTTACAGGGGTCATCCTTCTCCTCGTTGGTACCGGTCCTATTAAAGGCTTTGCCGTTACGCTTGTGATTGGTATCGCAACATCATTGTTTTCAGCTGTTCTTATAACAAGGCTTATATATGAATGGGCACTGAAGAAAAACCTTAAGCTGATATTCTCAGTAAAGTATACAGAGAATTTCCTCCAGAACATACACATTGACTTTATCAAACTCCGTAAATACGGTTATATTTTCTCTATTGCGCTTACAATAATAAGTATCATATCTCTCTCTACCAAAGGACTGAATAAAGGTATTGATTTTACAGGCGGGCGTAATTATGTAGTGAGATTTGAGCAGCCTGTTAATACTTCAGAGGTGGCTAACCTTCTTTCTGATGGCCTTGACGGAACACCTATGGTAGTAACCTACGGGTCCGATAATCAGGTAAAAATCAGCACAAAGTACAAGGTTGACGACCCTGCTGCAACAGACGAAGTGAACAAGATTATTTATAATAGTCTGAAGCAATTTACTCCGGGAGTGGAT
>CAZGDJ010000189.1:2967-6485 GCA_964524635.1 uncultured Rikenella sp.
CAATATCGTCAGTACTGAAACGGTTGGACCTACCATTGCCAAGGATATTTCGAAGAAAGCTGTGTGGGCTATTGTCCTGGCTCTTATCGGTATGTTTGCCTATATCGTTATCAGGTTCCGCAAGTGGCAATATGGTTTCGGGGCAATCGTAACCCTGACACATGATACCATAATAGTATTGGGTCTCTACTCAATCCTGTCAGGCATAATGCCATTCTCAATGGATATTGACCAGTCTTTTATAGCTGCAATCCTGACAGTGGTGGGTTATTCAATCAACGATACAGTGGTTATATTTGACCGAATCAGGGAGTATCTGCCATTGTACCGTAAGAGAAAGACTTCTGAAGTATACAACATGGCTTTGAACAGTACCCTGGCAAGAACTCTGAACACAGGTATGGCCACCATATTTGTGCTGATTGTAACATTTATCTGGGGTGGTGAAGTACTTCGAGGGTTTATTTTTGCCCTTCTGTTCGGTATCGTTTTCGGTACCTATTCATCGCTCTTCATTTCAACACCTGTTCTTTATGAGACAACTCGTAAAGGAAGACTGGAGGAAGGTGAAGCGTTGCCAGAACCATCAAAAAAATGAATCTGACAATCAAGATAAGACTGAGGCTGCCCATAAAGGCAGCCTCAGTCATTTCATAACACTCACAAGATGTCCTATTCTTTAGTAACTTTGCATTTCATGAAATAGGAGAGGATGAGTTTACTGCTGTTTATTTCAGGTTCGGAGATTCTTATAGTTCTTATTATAGCATTGTTATTATTTGGTGCTGACAAGCTCCCCGGAATCGCAAAAAGTATGAGCAAGGGGATGAGGGATATAAGAAAGGCAACAGATGAAATTAAAAGGGAATTTGATGAGAGTACACGGGAGGTGAGACAGGATTTTACCGACGTAGCATCTCATATCCGGAAGGATATCGAAGACGTTTCTGATTCTGTGCAGAAAGATGTGAATGAGGTTAAATCATCCGTTACCGACGATATCAATGATGCAGCAAAAGATTTAAATGACGAAGTGAAATGATAAAGGTAACCGGCATTCTGAAGTCATACGGCGATCTGAAGGTACTTAAGGGTATAAATCTCGAAGTAAAGGAGAAAGAAGTTGTAACAATAGTAGGTGCCAGCGGGGCCGGCAAAACGACCCTACTGCAGATAATAGGTACCCTTGACAAGCCTGACGCTGGTACAATACTTTTCAATGACAGGGATGTAAGCAATTTTAATGCAAAAGCCCTTGCAGCATTCAGAAACCGTAATATTGGCTTTGTCTTCCAGTTTCACCAGCTTTTACCTGAGTTTACAGCCCTTGAGAATGTCTGCATACCGGCTCTTATTGCAGGCACTTCAAAGAGCGCAGCTGAAGAGAAGGCAGCCTCACTTCTTGGTTTCCTGGGCATGAGTGAAAGACTTGACCATAAACCTTCACAGCTGAGCGGCGGAGAGCAACAACGGGTAGCCGTGGCCAGGGCTATAATCAATAATCCTTCTGTCATCCTTGCAGATGAACCCAGCGGTAATCTTGACACTGAGAATAAAAAGGAACTTCACAATCTGTTCTTTCGCTTGCGTGACACTTTCGGCCTGACCTTTATCATCGTTACACATGACCCTCAGCTGGCTTCTATGTCTGACCGTACCATTCGTATTAAAGACGGACTGATAACCGATGGGGGCCAGTAAATTCAGCAACGGGATGGATGCTTCGCAGATGAAGCACTATCTTGATGCCCTGGCCTGCAGATATAATAACAGGTCATTCATTCAAAATGATCCGGTATCAATACCCCACAGGTTTTCTGATCCTCGCGATATCGAAGTATCCGGGTTTCTGGTTGCAACAATTGCATGGGGACGAAGAGATCTGATACTCCGGAGCAGTAACGTTCTGATGAATCTGATGGGTAATGAACCCTATGCATTCATATCAACGGCTGCTGAAGATGAGATTGACTCTCTGAGATGTTTTGTGCACAGGACCTTTAATGGCGAAGATGCTGTTAACTTCATAAGATGCCTTCGGAATATTTATTTACAATATAGATCAATTGAAAATGTGCTGGAGGAAGGACTAAAAGAACATAACGATCTGAAAGAATCAATTAGTCATCTTCACAGGGTGTTCTTTTCTTTTGGCAGCAATAAACGGTCTGTGCGCCACCTGTCTGATTTAAGCAAAGGATCTGCCGGCAAAAAGATAAATATGTTTCTGAGATGGATGGTCCGTCACGATGATAACGGCGTTGACTTCGGTATATGGAGGAATATAAAGCCGTCTCAGCTGTACATTCCTCTTGATGTTCATGCCGGAAACACGGCACGCAGACTGGGCCTTCTGACCAGAATGCAGAACGACTGGAAGGCCGTTGAGGAGCTGACAATGACTCTTCGTGAATTTGATCCAGCAGACCCGATAAAATATGATTTTGCTCTTTTTGGCGCCGGGGTGAATAACATTTTATAATGGCAAACAACTATTTCAGGTTTAAGCAGTTCACTGTAAGGCAGGAAGAGGCGGCCTTTAAAGTGACCACAGACAGTGTCTTACTGGGTGCCTGGGCTGACATAGATAATGCACGGCTGATACTTGATATAGGTGCCGGAACCGGTCTGCTGACCCTCATGGCAGCCCAAAGATCTGATGCATTGATTACAGCTGTCGAGCCAGATAGCAGATCCTTTCTTCAGGCACAGGAGAATGTCAGAGAGAGCCCCTGGGCATCAAGGATTACTTTGATAAACAGCACGATACAGAATTATGACCCTGAAACCGCGTCTCTTTTCGATGCTATAATAACCAATCCTCCTTATTTTAACAGAAGCCTTAAAAACCCGGATATCCGGAAGGCTGCTTCAAGGCACTCTATCAATCTCGGATCAGTTGAATTGCTACAGGCATCAACTCGTCTTCTGACTGATGAAGGAGCTATTCACCTAGTCCTTCCTGCAGAGGAAGGTGAACAATTTATTGAGGAAGCGACTTTATACGGTTTCCATTGCCGGCGTATTCTGAGAGTCAAACCAAAACCAACATATCCGGTAAAACGGTTATTACTTACCTTCGGGCGCCAACTCTCTGTCGCTGAAGAGGCTGTTCTGATTATTGAGACTGGGGGCAGACACAGATATTCTGAAGAGTATATCTCTCTTACTTCGGCTTTTTACCTCGATAAATAATCATTTATTTGATCATCATCGTCTCAGGCAGCCCGTATTGCTCATTCATCCTGATACCTATCTCTGACAGTTCATTGAGTACAGGCTTATATATTTGCGGTATCACGGGTCTGTAAACGCCTGCCAGTTTTATCTCTCCTGACAGTATAAGTTTTACTGCTATGGAAGCAGGCAGGGCAACAGTCCGCGCAATAGAAGTATTAGCGGCAGGTGTACCAAAATCAGTCATGGTGGAGCTTATAACCTCCTTCTCACCTGACGGGTATGCGGCCAGGAAAAGATGCTGCATGACAATCATATCCCGTTCATCTTCCTTCAGCCAC
>CAZGDJ010000190.1:0-6479 GCA_964524635.1 uncultured Rikenella sp.
TTACAATGGCAAGTCCTTCGGTTATCTCTTTTACACCATCACCTGCAGACCGTGACCTGAATTTTATCTTGTCAACCATAACAAATGTCAGACCTGTGACAATCCCTACGATACCCAGTATACCTGTTACTCCAAATCCGGGTATTGCAAATATTTCTATCAGAAGGAGGATTATGCCTGCGATAAAGACAATCAGGTGCCAGTTTTCTGCTACTCCCTCAAGGTACAGAGGGGCAAAATAAAGTAATGCTCCAATAGCGGCAGCTATAAGTGGAAAACCTATACCAGGGCTCTGAAGCTCAAAATAGATACCTCCAATTATCAGCATTATAAGTAAGCCAGAGATAGCGGGATTAATAAGGAACATTATAATCTTATCTATTGCAGAGAGTTTAAGTTCTCTGATAGTATATTCCTTTATCCCGGCTTCTTTTAATGCCTCATCAACGGTTGTAGCTTCACCTTCACAAAAGCCATATTTCATGGCTTCAAGCACTGTGAGTGTCAGTACCTGTCCGGTATCCACAATGCCTTCTATTACTATTGAGGGGTCAACCATTGCCTGGGCAATTTCCGGATCACGATGCCACACCCATGTGGTGTCACCATTTTCTATGACCGGCTTCTTGCCGTGTGCCTCGGCTGTGGAGCGCATCATTCCGCGCATAAATGACTGATATTTGTCTGGCATTTTTTGGCCTGTCTGGTCAACCACTGTGGCCGCACCGATGCTCGCCCCGGGTCTCATATATATGCTGTCGGCGGCAACGGAGATGAGGGCACCGGCTGAAATAGCCTGATTATCGATGAAAACCATTACCGGAATGCTGGTATTTAGTATCAGTGTACGTATTGAATCAGCTATGTCGACCTGGCCTCCATAAGTGTTCATGTGTATCATGATGTAATCAGCTCCCAGAGTGTCAGCTTCAGTAAAGCTCTTCTTTACACTCCTCCACAGAGGAGCCGCGATCGTTTTATCTATTTTGCAGACATAGACTAGTGAAGTGGTGTCTGTAACATCCTGAGCTTTTAATTTACTGCTGTTATTTGGCAGCATGGCAAAAGCTAACAATATCAGGATCAATATTCTTTTCATTTGTCCAGATTTAATTCCTTAATATAATTTATAAACATTGAAATTGCCTTTCTTTTATCATCATTGAGATAAAAGTCGATGTTATTATTAAGATAATAAATTACTTCATCCCTGGATGCTACTGATTCATCCGGCAACAGAGAAACGGAATCATTTTTTCTTCTTACACCCTCACCCAGTGCCTTGTTGAACAGAGCAGTGAATGATTCGTCTAGTTCTTTTGATGATATCCAGCATGCAAAAACGAATGGCAAACCTGTAAATCTTTTCCATTCAAGTCCAAAATCGATTCTGTATCTGAAAAGTCTTGCATATTCAAAACAACGGTCACCTATCATCACTGCCGCTTCGCCATGCTTCATTGCCGTGATGTCAAAATCTTCCGTAGTACTGAGCCATTCAAACTCCCTGTGCCAAAGCCTGGCTGCAAAGATCCTGCACAGGGCCACTGAACTTCTCGACCTGAAATCCAGAAAGATCCTTTTAACTTCCTCAAGCGGGTCATTACTGACAAGCAGCACTGTACGGACTTCTCCGTTTGTACTCAGGCAGTAATCACTTACAATATGATATTCCTGCATCGAGGCAATTGCTGCAACAGGCATTAAACCAATATCCGACTGGCCTTGTATAACCCTGTCGGCGCATTCTGACGGATGAAAGACTTCTACATCTGTCAGTGAGGCTACTTTGCCATCCCTTAGACCCAGCATAAAAGGATAACTGTTTATATACTTTACACTTGCTACTCTTATCTTTTTCATCTCTTTATTTTACGTATTGCAGAGAAATACAAAGGTTCAATTTTTTTACACCAGTACAAAATAGTATTTTTGTTTTTGACGGATAGTATGATCTTTGGAAGATAAATGCAAATGAACAGATTAAAGGCAATTTCACCTGTTGACGGTCGCTATGGCCAGCGTACCGCAGAGCTTATCCCTTATTTTTCCGAGTTCGGTCTGATGAAATACCGTGTGCTTACTGAAGTAGAGTACTTTATTAGGCTGTCATCATCAGGACTTCCCCAGTTCAATGGATTTCCAAAGAACATGGAAGAAGCTTTGAGGAAGATTTACCTTGATTTCAGTGAAACAGATGCGGAATTCATCAAAGACAAAGAGGCTGTCACCAATCATGATGTCAAAGCAGTAGAATATTTTGTGAAGGAGAAGGTAAATGCTCTTGGCCTTGAAAAATGGGTTGAGTTTATTCATTTCGGTCTTACATCTCAGGATATAAATAACACTGCCATTCCAATGGCAGTGAGAGACGCCATGAAAAGTACCATCATACCTCAGCTTGTCTTTCTCCGTGAGGCTCTTGAGGTTATGGCATCTGAATGGTCTGATATCCCGATGCTGGCACGTACTCATGGCCAGCCTGCATCACCAACAAGACTGGGTAAGGAGATGGATGTTTTCAGAGAGAGACTTGATGATCAGTTGAATTCACTTGTGGCAACTAATTACACCGGCAAGTTTGGTGGAGCCACCGGGAATTTAAATGCTCATAAAGTAGCTTTCCCGGCTTTTGACTGGATTACATTTGCAAACCGTTTTCTTGAAGTGAACCTCGGGCTCCGGAGACAGCAGACAACAACCCAGATTGAACACTATGATGATCTTGCCGCACTGTTTGACAATATCCGCCGGATAAACACTATCCTTACAGACCTTTGCAGGGACTGCTGGAGTTATATCTCTCTTGATTACTTCAAGCAGACAATTGTAAAGGGTGAGATTGGTTCCTCGGCCATGCCACATAAAGTTAATCCTATTGATTTTGAGAACAGCGAAGGCAACCTGGGAATGGCCAATGCGATTTTCGACCATCTCTCATCAAAACTACCTGTTTCACGGTTGCAGAGAGACCTTACTGACTCAACCGTTATTCGAAACATTGGGGTAGCCATGGCTCACTCACTGATAGCATATAAGTCGCTGAAAAAAGGACTTTCAAAACTCATTGTCAACCGTGAAAAGATAAATGCTGATCTGGGTAATAACTGGGTTGTGGTAGCTGAGGCTATCCAGACTATTCTCAGAAGAGAAGGTTTTGCAAAGCCCTATGAAGCTCTGATGAATCTGACACGCACCAATGAAAAAATTACAGAAGAAGTCATATACAAATTCATTGACAACCTGGATGTCGACAGTAAAATAAAACAAGAGCTTAAAGCCATTACTCCATTTAATTACACTGGATTCTGAATATAAAGCAATTATGAAAAGTGTCCGGGTGCTGCTTCAATATCTTAAGCCTCATAAATGGCTGGCTTTCAAGAATATTATGTACAATATTCTGAGTGCTTTCTTTGCACTTTTTACTTATACCCTTGTCATTCCTTTTCTCCAGATACTGTTCAACAGGGTAGAAACTGTCGTTGATCCGGGCCCATTTACACTAAGCACAGGATGGCTCAAAAGCTATGCCGACTGGTTGTTTTCTTCATCTATTGAAAAATACGGTGATGTTACCACGCTGCTGGGAGTCGTTATAATCTTTGGAGTAGCCAGCTTTATAAAGAACCTTTTTGTTTTTCTTTCGAACAACTGTATGGCAAGCCTCAGAGCAAGCACTGTTAGAGATATAAGGACCAAGCTATATGAAAAGATACTGAAGCTTCCGCTATCTTATTTCTCTGAAGCGCGTAAAGGAGATCTTATGACAAGAATGTCAAATGACGTTCAGGAAATAGAGGTCTCAGTAGTGTCATCACTTAATATGGTTTTCCGTGATCCTATAACGATTATTGTTTTTATAGTATACCTTATAATCAAGAGTCCTCAGCTGACCTTCTTTGCACTTTTACTTCTTCCGCTGAGTGGGTATATCATCAGCCTCATAACCAGGAAGCTGAAAGGGGCGTCTTTCAAGGGACAACAAGCCCTGGGCAGGCTTCTTTCCGTCTTCGAAGAAACACTCTCAGGATTGAGAATTGTCAAGGGCTTTAATGCAGAGGAGAAAATGAAGGGGCAGTTTAAGGAATCCAATAACCGTTATACAAAAATTTTCAGAAGAGTAGCCCGAAGGGCTTATCTGGGTCACCCGGTAAGTGAATTTCTTTCAACCATTACACTTCTGATTCTTCTTTTCCTGGGAGCCATGCTGGTTTTAAAAGGGAAGGGAAGTATGTCACCTGATGACCTGATCGGTTTTGTCCTGATATTTTCAATGACAATACAGCCTGTGAAGAATGTGTCAGGTGCGTGGTTTCACATTCAAAAGGGTATGGCTTCTATGGACAGGGTAAACATTGTTCTGCAGGCAGAAGAGACAATCTCACAGAAACCTGATGCTGTACCATTAAGCGAGTTTAAAGAATCAATAGAATTCCGTGGTGTCTGGTTTGCCTATAACCAGGAGCCCGTGCTTAAGGATGTAAACCTGACTGTCAGAAAAGGACAGACGGTCGCAATTGTCGGGCGATCAGGAGGAGGCAAATCAACCCTGGTTGATCTTGTCCCAAGATTTATTGACCCTGATAAGGGTGAAGTACTGATTGATGGCATCAATCTGAAAGATGTGAACATTAAGGATCTCAGGCGCCTGATGGGTATTGTAAGCCAACAGGCAATCCTTTTCAATGACAGTTTTCATAATAACATTGCATTTGCATTTGATCATGCTGAAAGAGAAGATGTAGTCAAAGCTGCATTAATAGCCAATGCTCATGATTTTGTCATGGAGACGGATGAAGGCTTTGAGAGTACTGTTGGTGAGGGAGGCGGAAAGCTCAGTGGCGGACAAAGGCAGAGGGTAAGCATAGCCCGCGCTGTTATGGCCAATCCTCCAATTCTCATACTGGATGAAGCTACCTCAGCTCTGGACACAGAATCTGAACGTCTTGTCCAGGATGCTATGGACAGGCTGATGGAGAACAGAACGTCAATAGTCATTGCACACCGTCTGTCAACAATTCAGCACGCTGATCTTATCGTTGTTATTGAAGAAGGCATTATTGCCGAGACGGGCACGCATGAAGAACTCCTCAGGGTAGAAGACGGCATCTACAGAAAACTTTACGAACTGCAATCGTTCTAGGGATCGTGTAATCAGGTAAAAGGACTGGGTTTATATTACACGTCTGAATTTTGCCGGTATCCTGGACTCAAAGCGAAGCACTTTTCCTGAGACCGGATGAATGAACTCAAGTACACTGGCATGTAATCCCAGGCGTCCGATAGGATTGGTATGAGCACCATATTTTTTATCTCCGGCAACACTGTGCCCCATGCTCTGCATATGGAGCCTTATCTGATTTTTCTTACCGGTAGCAAGCTTTATCTCCAGAAGAGAGTAACTCTCATTTGTCTTTATGGTTTTGAAATGAGTTATTGCCAGATCACCTTTTTCAGGATTCTGTGTTGAATGCATTATCAGAGACTTGCTCTCATAGATATAAGATTTCAGGGTGCCTTCCTTTTCCTCAACCTTGCCTTCTACCAGCACCGAGTAGAGTCTTTCCCTAACATTATTCTTCCAGTCCTTCTGCAACAGCGTTTGTATTTTTTCACTTTTTGCAAACATCATCAAACCAGATGTATCACGATCAAGACGATGGATAATGAAGATCCTGTTTGTTGCCTTCTGGCGCTTTACATGGTTGCTGAGTATGCTGTAAGCTGTTGCGTAATTCTCACTGTCAGTTGAAATGGAGAGCAAACCGGAGTGCTTGTCAATTACAATTATAAAATCATCTTCATACACTATGTTATAATTTTTATATTTAGATTCAATACTATTTATAACAAAATCATCTTCATATACTATGTTCAGATTACGGCTGGGGCCACTGTCAACGGGTCTGTCAGACCCTATGGTCACTTTGTCTCCGGGATTAAGCTGGTGATTGAACTGCGAAATGTTTTTACCATTGACGAAAACCTGCTTATTCCTGAGAAGAGATTTTATATTATCACGGTTTTTATTCTTAAGATTCTGTAAAAGAAAGGGCATCAGCAATGCAGGTTCTTTGACCTCAATTATTGCTTCTGTTTTGTCTGATTTTGAAGGTTTCATGCTTCTGGTATTACTTGTAAGAGTTATGTACAAAGGTGTATAAAATAGCTGAAACGCATTCCACTTTTGCCTTCTACTTTTAATCATTTGACAATCATTTAACAATGTGCTTAAGAGTACGAGAACCAGGAAGATTAATCGCCGCAGCTCCCAAAAATCTTCCAATATTTTGGGCTATCGGAATGCTCCCCGCGCCTTGCCCTTCTGTAACTTTTTCCATCATGCTTTGTGCTCAGCCCGCTTGCATCTATGTAGGAAACTACGTAACTTACTACGTAGATAAAAAACTAAAGCCATGGCACTCAGAAAAACAGAGGAGAGAGAAGTTCGAAGTCTGACTAAAATAGCAGGGGGC
>CAZGDJ010000191.1:0-6459 GCA_964524635.1 uncultured Rikenella sp.
ACACATTATCTTCTTCAATAGGATATGTGTGATTAACAGCTAAGGCTACAAGATCCATAGCAGCAAGTCTTTTTCTATTGGATTCAAGATCGATAAAAGGCTCTTTTGGCTCAGGGAGAGAATCAGGGATCCAGTTTTTAAGGGGCAGACCAAGAACTGAAGATACCTCCCTGACAACACTTATAGTTGCATTTGCCTTACCATCAACCGAATAACCTGCAATATGAGGTGTGGCAATGTCAGTCAGGGGTATCAGCCTGGGATCAGCATCAGGTTCACCTTCCCAAACATCAAGGACCGTTCCTGCTAACATTTTTTTTGTCAGCGCTTTTCGTAATGCAGTATTGTCAACTACTTCACCTCGTGAACTGTTTATGAGAATACAGTCACTTTTCATGGTCCTAAGATTGCATGCATTTATAAGATAGTGTGTTTTATCATGGCCCTCTTTGGTCAGTGGTACATGTAATGTCACAATATCTGATTTCATTAGCAGCTTTTCAAGAGGGATGAAATCACTGAGGCTTTCGCGTCTCTTTCGCGGCGGGTCATTCTGTAAAACCTGCATACCAATTGCCCTTGCAGCTGCAACTACTTTTGACCCTACATTTCCTACCCCAACAACACCCAGAGTCATATCCGGCAGGTTCAGAGAATATTTGGAAGCAAGATGAAATAGCGCTGCGACAATATATTGCATTACTGAACCCGAGTTGCATCCCGGAGAATTGGTCCATCTAACACCCTCTGATTCAAGCCATTTTGTGTCCAAATGATCATATCCAATAGTGGCTGAGGCTACAACCTTGACTTTGCTTCCCTTTAAAAGCTGGCTGTTGCATTTTGTTCTTGTCCTGACAATAAGCGCATCAGCATCAGATACTTTACCTTGGTTTATTTCTCTTCCGGGGCTATAGATAACCTCAGCGTAGGGTTCAAAAGCGCCTTTGATAAATGGTATTTTCTCGTCTATGACTATTCTCATAATGTCAGTTTCAGGCCTTCCAGAGGCCTGTTGCAGGATTTGAAATATAGAAAATCTCTTCCCCGTCTGCCAGCTTGTTAATGCCAGTTTTCAGTTTAGCGGGATCATACTTTTTCATTAGCTCCTTCAGATTCCCATGGCTATACCCGACAGAGGATATCTCAACAGGGGAGAGACCCTCAGTGCCATAAATGACTTTAAACCTTTTCTCGGGAGATCCGTGAATAAGATGTGCCGCAGCACTCAGGTTATCGCGCAGATCATCATTTTCTGCTACGAATGATAATACTTCGGGAGTCGTTCTGTATCCGTATTTTCTTATAAGCCTGTCTATCTCGGGATCTTCGCCAAAAGTTCTGACACCTGGCGCAAGCACTATTAACTCACCTTTGTCAGCAATAGCCATGCGGGTACGATAGATGCTTTTGTTCCCGAGCCAGGTACTTTTATACTCTTCGGGGTCAAGATAGACAACTATCTTTTTCAGTCTCCGGCCTATGGTCGTGAAGTTGACCTTTTGTGAAAGTGCGGAAGCCTGTTTGAAGCATTCAATATCATCTCCGATATAGAGCCCTTTTATTTTCAAAGCACCCTGTGGATCTGGTGCTACAATTGTCAGTATATATATAAGAGGTAATTTTGATGATGCAACCTCAGATGCCCTGTTAAGAACTTTTCTGACAGGATTATCTATAGTTCCTAGTATATTTTCTATACCATGAACAGCACCAATAAAGTGGCTTTTGTTAATAGCCTCGCTACCCCCGCAGCCAACAAAAATATTTTTGTTATAGTTAGCCATACCTGTAACCTCGTGTGGTACAACCTGACCTACCGAGATCAGCAGATCATGACCTCCCGAAATTAGGAGTCTGTTGACCTGTACCGGAAAATCATATGTCAGTCTGCCCCTGGTAACTTCGGAGATGAATGATGAGGGTATTCTCCCAAGCTCAGCAATATCTGTTCTCCATTTATGATCACGGAATAGCGAAAGGGGAGTAGCTCCGAACATCTTCAGGATCTCGTCTTTCTCCATCGGCATGTGAGTGCCCAATGCAGGAAGCACATCCTTCACCCTGTCACCCAGCTGGTTCCATAGCATTTCGGTTATCATCCCGGCACCTGAATGTGCCCTTGTAGTGTCAGGAGGAATAATCATGATTCTGCTTCTGTTGCTGAAGAGCCCCATCGTCTTCCTTAATGCGTCCCTGATCTCCTCTTTTTTTAATTCATTATCAGGGCTTCCTATTGAGTAGTATATCATCTTTTTAAGTGTTTATTTTCCATGAAGGCTTCTCAGGCAGAGACTTTTGAAATTCATCAATAAGTTGATCCTGATACTTTCCTTTGTAACGTCCTGAAATAAACCTTTCGAGAGCCTCGTCAAAAAACAGCTTCCATGATTTGTTCTCATTCCCTGGCACAACAGGGAAGAAGAGAGCGCCGTTCTCGCGTGCTGCCTTAAAATCACCGGGCGCATCACCTATCATCAGAATATGGTCATCAGGATATTTTCCTTTGGCAGCCATGGCAATATGCTCAGTTTTGGTTCCAAGCTCCTGGCCTGCGATAGCACGCACATATCTGTCAATTGCATGTTCTTCCCATTCCCTGGTAAGGGCTTCGAGAGGTGTCTGGGAGACTACAATAGCATCGGCAAAAGTGCTGATCTTTTCTATTGATTTTCTCGCAAATGAAAACGGAGGTGTATCGCGAAGCCATCTGCCAATATCTTCATTGACTGCCAGTGTCCAGTTCAGGACCGGAATTAATGCGGGATGGGGGTTGTTTTTAACATACTCCTTAAAAACAGGATTTCCCAGCCTGGTTTCCTTTATGGTCCATATCCTGAGAGGTTCCATATCAGGGAGATTAAAGCCCATTTCATTAATCTCAGGCCTTTCCTTTAACAAATCCATTGCCTTGACAAGAGCCGGAAAGCGATTTGTGCCACGCGAAACGGAATAAAGGTTGACAAATTCCCAGGTTTCCCTTACATATTTTGCTATTGCGAAGAGATCAAAGTACTTGACTACGTTGGGGATAAAGAACTCTTTATGCTTTACCTCCATTGTGTCAAAGACGCAACCGTCTGAGTCTATGCCAATAAAGTACTCTTTTGTTGGTTTCAATTCATGCAAAACATTCATTATCCTTAACCTAAACCTACATGTTAAACAAACAATCAAAAAAAATGATCAGTTTCAAACTCCGCTGTAAGCGCTGAAGCCCCCGTCGATAGGAATTACTACACCAGTGATGAAACCTGAGAGGTTGTCAGAGAGCAAATAAAGCATTGTACCGACCATTTCTTCAGGTTCGGCATAACGGCCCATAGGAGTGGCAGATATTATCTTTGCTCCCCGGGGAGTCATTTTACCGGTTTTTTCATCAGTCAGCAGGAATCTGTTCTGGTTTGTAAGCAGGAAACCGGGCGCAATAGCATTAACTCTCACACCGGATGGTGCAAAATGAACAGCAAGCCATTGTGTGAAGTTGTTTATTGCAGCCTTTGCAGCCGAATAAGCAGGTATTTTTGTAAGAGGTCTGAAGGCATTCATTGATGAGATATTCAGAACACAACCTTTGCCTCTTCTTACCATATCTTCGGTAAAGACCATTGTCGGGAGAATTGTGCCTTTGAAATTTAGGTTAAAGACACCATCAAAGCCATTGATATCAAGGCCAAAGAATGTTCCTTCAAGGTCTTTATCACCGGGCATGATTTGTTCTTTTGCTGTCGTGGCTGTCGGCTTATTACCACCTGCGCAGTTAATTAAGATATCGATAATGCCAACTTCTTTATTGATTTGTTCTTTGACCTTGATAAGTGATTCTTTATCAGTTGCATCAGCTCCAAATCCATAAGCCTTGCATCCTGTTTCTGCAGCAACTTCTGAAGCCACAACCTTACTTCTTTCAGAGTTAATGTCAAGAATTACAACAACCATCCCGGCATTGCCCATACCAACTGCAAGTGCTTTTCCAATTACACCACCGCCGCCTGTTATTACAGCTACTTTTCCTTTCAGATCGGTAAATCCATTTTTTGTCATAATATATCTTTCTTAAAATGTTATTAATCTTCAATAAGCTTGAACTTTGGAACCAGAGATTTCATAACAATCCATCCGATAAGGTATGCGACTGCACAGATACAGAATACGATGAAATAGCCGGATCTGATTCCTTCGAATCCAAAGAATTTTAAAGGCTCAGTGACGTACTGTGCCCCTTTTTCGAGTAATTCTTTTGTCATTACTACTTCATTGCCATCTAACAATGTAGAGCCTGATGTGAAGTCAAATAAAACGCCGGATCCTTTATTGATAATAAACGAACCGATACCTCCGGCCATGCCTCCAATGCCCGTAATGGTAGCAATGGCTGATTTTGGGAACATATCACCGATAGTAGAGAAAAGGTTAGCAGACCATGCCTGGTGAGCAGCACCTGCAATACCTATGATTATTATCGGGAACCAATAGGAGAAATATCCAAGAGGTTGTGCCAGCAGGGCTAAGAGCGGGAAAAATGCAAAAATCAACATGGCGCGCATACGGCCTGCATAGGGATTCATTCCCATTTTGTCCACAAAGTATTTAGGAAGCCAGCCTCCTATTATTGAGAGCATAACGATTGCATAAAGTACAAAAATTAAAACCTTGGCCATCATGGTATCAGAGGTGAGTCCGTAGACATCACTCAGATAGGCAGGAGTCCAGAACAGGTAGAACCACCAGACACCGTCAGTCATAAATTTGCCAAAAGCAAATGCCCATGTCTGTTTGTACTTAAAACATTGTTTAAATGAGATTTTCTTTTCTGTTTTTTCAATATTATTATTTGCAGCAGTTTCTGCAATAGTATCCTGATTGATGTAATCAAGTTCTGCCTTATTTACCAGTGGATGAACATGAGGTTTTTTATACATGAAAATCCAGAATCCCATCCAGATAAATCCGAGCACGCCTATTATGATGAATGCCATTTCCCATCCATATTTTACAGCAATAACCGGAATGGAGATCGGGGCAATAAGAGCTCCAACCTGTGCACCAGAATTAAAGATACTGGTTGAGAAGGCCCGGTCCTTCTTGGGAAAAAACTCCGCGGTGGTTTTAATAGCTGCAGGGAAGTTTCCTGCTTCACCAAGAGCAAGAATAAAACGTGCAAAAATGAATAATGTCACACTCACAATTGTTATCATGCCTACATTATCAACCGTGCCTATTATTTCCCTGGCTTCTTCAAACCCGACAAACCATTTACCGGCAATGATACCAGAAGTGGCAATACCACAGAAAGCATGAAGAACAGCCCCGGCAGACCATACGCCTATAGCCCACAGGAATCCTTTCTTGGTATCAATCCAATCCACAAAGCGCCCTGCAAACAAAAGGCAGACAGCATAAAAAATTGAGAAAAGACCTGTAATGGTACCGTAATCATTGTTTGTCCAATGAAATTCGGGAGCAATAAAATCCTTCCATGTAAGCGATAGTACCTGACGGTCCATGTAATTAATCGCAACAGTAAAAAACAACAACACGCAGATAACCCACCTGTAGTTTGTCATTTTTCCATCAGTAGTTTTTACAGACATAGCAATTTATTAAAGTATTAATATTAAAGAGTTTGTGTTGATAAGGCAGGCTTAAAAGGTAAACATTCACACAATCAAATGATTTATTTAGTCTTGGTCAGACAGCCTTTGTTCTAAGTCGTTTAATTATGTCTAGTGTGTTTTCAACGTTCTTTTTTATTGTTGTCCATTCTCTTGCTTTCACAAGCTTATCCGTCAGCAAAGCCGATCCAATACCCACGCATGCCACTCCGGCATTGAACCATTGTTTAAGATTCTCTTCGTCAGGTTCAACACCTCCCGTCGGCATAATGCTTGTCCACGGGCATGGGCCTTTAACTGCCTTGACAAATCCTGGTCCTCCAACAGAGGAACCTGGGAAAATCTTTACTATTTCTGCTCCAAGTTCTTCAGCATAAGATATTTCGGTGAGCGATCCGCATCCTGGTATGGAAAGAATCTTACGGCGGTTACATGTTTTTATTACTTCAGGATTGATAAAAGGGGAGACTATGAAAGCTGCTCCCAATTGAATATATAATGATGCGGTGCCGGCATCAGGTACAGACCCGGCGCCCAGGATGAGTTCCGGGCATTCCTTCAGAACCCACTTGCTTATGTCAGCAAAAACCTCATGGGCAAAATCACCCCTGTTGGTGAATTCAAAAACTTTTATGCCACCGTCGTAGCACGCCCTGATAACCTTCTTGCATACTTCAACATCACAATTATAGAAGACCGGAACCATTCCGCCCTCTATCATCTTTAAGGTTACTTCAATACGTGAGAATTGAGCCATACCCTGATATCATATTAAAAACCGAAGTAACTGTTTGCATTATTATATGAGATATCTTCAACTATCTTTCCGATAAAGTCTATCTCT
>CAZGDJ010000192.1:0-6455 GCA_964524635.1 uncultured Rikenella sp.
ATACAGATAGTATTCTTTTGTACCGTCCTTTCTCTTCACCTCAACCAGGTCGGGAGCGTACATAACATCCCACTGGTCTCCAACAGGGTATGTGAAAATTGGTCCCTCATCACGCCAGTCTGACAAGTCCTCCACCGGTGCCGACCAGGCTCTTATGTCAGGTCCGCAGTAACTCTTAAACCTGACATCGTGGGACCCGATAATATAGATACGGTATTTTCCCGGATTGTCGGGATCTTCAAAGACACGGGGCTCACCGTCGGGCAGATGCTCCCATAACGGCAGATATGGATTACCTGAAGTATGATAGGTTAATTTGGTAAACAAAGTGTCGTTTTTCGACTGGTTATTGTCTCCGCTTGATTCTTTTACAGAAAACAGGAACATAGTTACAAATAATAAAATTACCTGCGGCATTTTTAAAACAGATATTGCTCTCTTCATTTTTGATCTTTATTGTTACACTTCTGACCGGACAAGTTATGAATAACGGGGTTATTTATAAGCCTTGATCTCCGGGTTAATTCATAAGCCCATTCCAGGATCTCCGGGTTATAAAAATAAGCTTTCTTTTCGAAGATAAATGCCCCAGCCCGTTCCTTCTCAATAATATTCCTGTACTTTTTCCTCTTAATTAAATTCCGTGAATTGACACCCAAATAACTTCTTAAACCTGTTTCTGTGCCAATGAGTCTTAGCGTTTACATTGCTGTCTGCTTTGAGACTCTCCTCACTACTCATAGCGAAGAGCTTCAACAGGATTTTTACTTGCTGCCCTGTAAGATTGAAAACCTACTGTCAGAAATGCAATGACTAAAGTAATAATACCCGCTAATGCAAATACCCGCCAGCTTATATCAATCCTGTAGGCAAAATTTTGCAACCATTTATTCATAGCATACCGGGCAACAGGACATGCAATTATTATAGAGATAAGAACCCATAATATATATTCTTTTGACAGGAGGAAGAATATTTCGGTGGACTTTGCCCCGTTTATTTTCCTTATTCCTATCTCTTTTGTCCTGCGTTCAATCATAAATGAAGATAATCCTACAAGTCCGAGACATGAAATGATTATCGCCAGTAATGAGAAATATCCAAGTATTTTACCCATTCTTTTTTCTGTCCGGTACAGGTTGTCAAAATCATCATCAAGAAAATGAAAATTAAAAGGATTAGGATTGTTAAATGATTTATATGTCGCCTTAACAGACTCAATAGTTGAAATTACTTTATCAGGTTTCATCCGGATATAGAAAGTGTTACATTTCTCCAACCCTATAAAGAGCGGATCAATTTTAGAATGTAACGATTTAAAGTGAAAATCTTTTACTACTCCGATAATTGTATATTCCTTCCCATTTGTGGTCGATAACACTTCCCCGACCGGATTCTTTAAACCCATTATTTTTGCAGCTTGTTCATTAATCACCACTGCATTATTATCCGTTGAAAACTCAGGAGAAAAGTAACGTCCCCCTTTAAGCTCAAGCTGAAAGGTTTTGGCATAATCTTCGTCAGCACCAAGTCTATAAAATAAAACATCATCACCTGGCTTTTTCCCGGTCCAGTTGATACCTGTCCATGTACCTTCAATATTGACAGGGTTATAGTGTGCCCTGGTTATACTAACTATATCCGGATTTTTACTTAGCTCATTTTGAAAAGATTCCAGTTGAGGATCTCTGGGATTTGTATCAAATGTAAAATAACCAATGTTGTCCTTATTATATCCAAGGTTCTTATTTTGCACATAGCTCATTTGTTTCTTAAATATTAAAGTGCAGATAATAAGAAGAATAGAGAGTGAAAACTGAACAATAACAAGTACTCTTCTGAATTTAGGATTACCGGGATTAATACTAATACTCCCCTTCAGAGTATCCAGCGGCTTTAAAGAAGACAAATACAATGCAGGATAACTCCCGGCCAACAAGCCACAAAACAGCACAACTGCTATCAAACCAGCATATAAACCGACGCTATGGTAGTTAATAATCAACTGTTTCCCGATAAGATTATTAAAACCGGGCAAAAGAAGTTCGACCATTATTATGGCAATTAAATAGGCTACCATTACAATCAAAAGTGATTCTCCTAAGAACTGAATTACTATTTTCCCTTTACCTGCGCCTGACGCTTTACGCACGCCAATTTCCCTTGCTCTCCTTGATGATTGAGCAGTTGAGAGGTTCATAAAATTAATACAGGCTACAAGGAGAATAAAAACAGCGACGAGGCTTAAGATCCTGATATAAATTATGTCCCCGTGACCACTTATGTCATAAGTATATTTTTGTGAAGAGAATAAGTGTATCTTTTTGATGTTTTGAAGAAATATCTCTGAATGTGATCCTTCTTTATTCTTATTAATAAAATCGGCAATCTTTTCATTAACTAATTTACTATCTGTATTTTGATGTAGTTCAATATAATTATAACACAGAAATCCCCAGTCATCTAAAGGAGCCCATACCTGAGACAGAAACTCAAGAGGAAATAAAATATCAAATTGCAGATGACTATTATGAGGGAAGCTCTTTACTACACCAGTGACAGTGAATACCCACTCTCCGTTTCCCGATGTTAAAATTTTACCGATCGGATCTTCATTATTGTAGTGTTTTTTCGCAAAACTATCCGTAATCAGAATGTCATGAGTTCCATTTAAAGCGCTGTTGAAATCACCCTGAACAAAATTGATATCAAACATGGTTAAGAACTCCTTATCAACTAACGCAATCTTTGCCTCAATAGACTCCTTTCCCTTTTCTATGGGAAACTGAGGATCTGCGTATCTCGCAGACCTTTTTATTTCAGGATACTCTGCTTTCAGCCCGGAGGCTAATATACAAGGAGTTGCCGCAAACTGTGAAGCTTCTCTTTCGGAAAAATACTGTTTTTCAATCACACGATATATGTTATCAGCATTTTTGAAATGCCTGTCGAAACTCCATTCTTCCTGTACCCATAAAAGAATTAAAATGGCACAGGCCATGCCCACAGCCATACCACTAATGTTCAGAATTGAATTTGCGGAATATCTTTTTAAATTCCGAAGGGCGACTTTTAAATAGTTCCGGATCATTTTCTTAAATATATGTTTTTCAAACTAATGTTTTGACCCCATTTTTTCAATTATTATTCCATTGTTATTTACTACCTGAAAATTAGTCATTTAAGCAATAGTATTGAGTTAATATTCTCTATATTTGTCTAAATTAAAGACATTTTGCGTCCATTATATGGACATTTTCATAAAATTTAAGCATGTTAGAATGAATGGTAAATTACTGATTGTTGATGATCATAAACAGGTTTTAAAGGCATTAATGCAATTACTTGAAGAGGAATTTGAAGGTGTTACCATTATATCAAATCCAAATCAGATCATTAGTTGCTTAAACAAGGAAGAGTTTGACGTCATCCTGCTTGACATGAATTTTTCAGCGGCAGTCAACACAGGAAACGAAGGTATATTTTGGCTTAAGAGTATATTAAAATCAGACCCATTAGCTGTTGTTGTGATGATGACTGCTTATGCTGATGTTAATCTGGCTGTAAGGGCAATAAAAGAAGGCGCAACTGATTTCGTGGTAAAACCCTGGAATAATGATAAACTGATAACCACTTTGCAGTCTGCAGTTAAACTCAGGCAATCGAAGTTTGAGAATAAAAAGCTTCGCGACAGGCAGAAGCAACTGAACAAAGCAATTATTAAACCCTATGGCCCGTTGATTAGCAAATCACAGGCAATGGAAAACGTAATGCAGGTGATTAAAAAGATAGCCCGGACAGATGCCAATGTTCTGGTCATCGGCGAGAATGGAACCGGGAAAGAACTCATTGTAAGAGAAATCCATAATCTGTCGCGAAGGGCTGATGAAGCTTTTATCAGCGTTGATATTGGGACCATCGCCGAAACATTATTTGAAAGTGAAATGTTCGGGCATATTAAAGGAGCATTTACAGATGCCAGGGAAGATAAAACCGGGTGGTTTGAAACAGCTTTAGGCGGCACTCTGTTTTTGGATGAAATAGGCAACCTTTCTCTTACAATGCAATCAAAACTGCTGGCAGCCATTCAAAACCGGATTATATATAAAGTAGGCTCAAAAACCCCCATACCTTTTGATATCCGGCTTATCTGTGCTACCAACAAAGATATCGGGGAAATGGTTTCGAAAAATCTCTTTCGCGAGGATCTTTTTTACCGGATCAACACTATTGTGATTGAAATTCCTCCTCTGCGCGACCGTGGTGAAGATATTATCCTGCTGGCAGAACACTTCCTTAAGGAATATGCAAACAAATACGAGAAATTCAATTTGAAATTCAGCAGCAAAACACTCGATAAGCTTATGCAGTATAGCTGGCCGGGAAATGTGAGGGAGCTGAGGCATACTATTGAAAAAGCTGTCATTTTATGCGAATCTGATATATTATCCCCTGATGGCTTTATCATCTCACATACGACACAACATTCAGACCGGCGGCAAAAGCCTTTAACATTTGCTGAGATAGAAAAACAAGCTATCCAGACTGCGCTGAGAAATAATCATGGAAGCATTCTGAAAGCATCAAAAGAACTCGGATTGGCGCGGCAGACCATGTATAACAAAATGGAAAAGTATGATCTTTAGAAAACTATAATCATGATATTAAATAAATTCTTCATCAATGTCCTGGTTCGGGTTGTTTTTATTGTTTTATCCAGTGTGTCATTAGGAATAATACTGCAACATGTCGACCGGGGGTACTATTTTACACTTACAGGTATAGTTTTTCTGATTTTACTACAGACGTGGCTCCTGGTTAATAAGGTAAACAAGACTAATGCTGATCTGGAAAAGTTCTTTTCATCAGTACAGGGCCAGGATTCATCCATCCGGTTTTATGAACATACAAAGAATGACTCTTTCAGGAAATTACATGATAAATTTAATAATGTCAATACAGTCATCCAGAAAGTGAAAATTGAAAATGAGAGAACAAGCCATTTCCTGCAAAGTATTGTCGATCACGTTGATATCGGACTTATTTCATTTAACATGAATGGTATAACAGGGATATATAACAAGGCGGCAAGACGTTATATAAATATTCAGCAACCATGGCAGCTTACTTCTTTAAAAGCCCAAAATGATGAAATGTATAAAATCCTGAATACTATAAAACCAGGGCAGGAGATCTTATATAAAACGAAAACAGACAATATTCTGCAAAGTATTTTAGTAAAAGCCACCGAATTGAAATTTGAAAGCAACATAATTAAACTGGTTTCTTTTCAGGATATTACAAATGAACTCGATAAGAAAGAACTCGATTCATGGCAAAGACTGGTCAGGGTGTTAACCCACGAGATCATGAATTCAATAAGCCCTATTACCTCTCTTACATCGGTGATCGCAGGCTATTTTAAAAAGAAAGACGATGAAAACCTCATTCCATTGGAAAAAATTGATCATCAGATAGTTTCTAAAACACTTTCCGGCCTGAACACTATTGAAGAAACAGGAATAGGTTTACTTGATTTTGTCGACAAATACAGAAGTTTAACTTCACTGCCTAAACCTAATTTTAACAAATTCACTGTTGAGAGTCTCTTCATGAAATGCAAGCTCCTGATGGAATCAAATATCCCTGATAACATAAAGATTACTGCAAGTGTTTATCCTGAAAATATCTCAATAGTCGCGGACTATGCCCAGATTGAACAAATTCTTATAAATCTTATTAAAAACGCTATTGATGCCATATCCGATAAGAAAGATGGAACAATATTCCTGAAAGCCTCTTATGTTGATGATGGTACAATAATTCAGGTTGATGATAATGGGATTGGGATATCCGGTGATATCATTGATGATATTTTTATACCATTTTACACGACAAAAGAAAATGGTTCAGGAATTGGATTGAGTTTGTCAAAGCAGATAATGCAAAATCATAATGGCACAATTTCAGTGAACTCTCGGATCAATAAGGGTACAAGAATTACCCTGAAATTCTAACCATGGCTCTGGCATATGACCAGACAAATGCGTGAGTATCTTTTAGAGTATAATATGAAGTCAGATAGCGGTTATTAAAGTGTGAGTGTGAGTCTTGAGGAAAAAGAGATGAGAGTGCCCGCGATTGCCTCACTAAGAATTAATCTCCTTGTCCGGACCACGATCAATTCCAAAGAACTGACCATCCTTCAGGCCTGTCAGCTGCTGGCAAACCCTGAGTTCCTCACCCTCAACGGATATATCAGTCTCTCCCGCACGATAGCGGTTCAGAATTTTACTCATTATATTGAACTCTCTTCTTCCCAGCTTATACCTGCGAAGGAAAAGCAGAGCGAAAATCAGGAAGATAAAGGGCAGGGCGCAGAAAAGAATGCGTATGCCCCAATCTGTTGCAGGTGAGATACTTCCCGCACTGACAGCCTCCTTGTTGTAACCGAT
>CAZGDJ010000193.1:0-6450 GCA_964524635.1 uncultured Rikenella sp.
ATGGTTCAGGAGAAACCCTATGATATCATATTCCTTGATGAGTACATGCCCGGACTAAGCGGCATTGAAACTCTCCGCCGCATAAAGGAGATAAAATCCTCTATCCCGGTGGTAATGATCACTAAAAGTGAGGAGGAGGAGATAATGGATGCAGCCATTGGCTCCCAGATTGCTGATTACCTTATAAAACCCGTTAAGCCACAGCAGATTATTCTGAGCCTTAAAAAAATACTTGATATCAATAATATTGTCTCCCGGCAGACGACTTCTGTCTTCAGGGAAGAATTTGGATCTATAACCGGACTAATCTCTGGTGCCGGCACCTTTGAACAATGGAGTGAGCTTTACCGCAAACTTGTCTACTGGCAGAGTGAACTTTTAAGATCATCTGATCCTGGAATGAGGGAGGTCCTTAAAATGCAGGAGACTGATGCAAACAGGGCCTTTGCCCGTTTCATTGAGAAAAATTATTTGGATTGGCTGTCGACAGCATCTGCAGAAAAACCCCTTCTCTCTCCGGGCATTATGGCAAAAAAGGTATTCCCTCTAATTAAGAAAGACTCACCTCTTTTTTGCATCATAATAGACAACATGAGGCTTGACCAGTGGCAGACAATTGCCAATGATATTGCTTCTGTATACCGGATAGTGTCAGAAGACATCTACCTGAGTATTCTCCCAACAGCAACACAGTATTCAAGGAATGCAATTTTTGCTGGCCTGATGCCGGCAACAATAAATGAATCAACCCCTGAATACTGGATAAAGGATTTTGAAGAGGAGGGCAAAAATCTCTTTGAGGAAAAACTATTTGCGAGACATCTGCAGCGTAACGGGATACAATGCAACTGGTCATATCAAAAAATCAGTAACGAATCTGATGGAAAAGCAGTCATTGACAAGCTTCCACAGCTTCTTAAAAATGACCTTAACCTGCTGGTTTACAATTTCGTGGATCTTCTGAGTCACGCACGTACTGAAGTTGAGCTTATCCGTGACATGACTGGTGATGAAGCCTCATGGCTATCACTGACTCATTCATGGTTTATTCATTCACCGCTTGTTGAGCTTCTGAAAATTACTGCTTCAAAAGGAGCACGAATAGTCATTACCACTGATCATGGTTCAATCAAGGTAAATAAACCCGTTAAAGTAGTGGGGGACCGCCAGACATCAATGAACCTGCGATATAAAACCGGAAGAAATCTCGATTATGACCGTCGCGATGTCTTTGAGATATTAAACCCTGTCAAGGCCGGTCTGCCAATGACAAACATTTCTTCAAAGTATATTTTCGCTCGTGAAAATGATTTCCTTGTCTACCCGAATAACTACAACCAGGTAGCCTCATACTATAAGGACTCTCTGCAACATGGAGGTATTTCTCTTCATGAGATGATGCTGCCAGTTGTATATCTCGAACCTGTATAATGAATATTTTTGCAGCATGAGAATTGTTGTTGCAGACAGAAGCAGGCTGAAAGAGGCAGCAAAACACTTTTTGAAAGAAACAGAAGGGCATCGGATCTTTGCATTCTATGGTCAGATGGGCTCAGGCAAAACCACATTTATAAAAGCTCTGTGCAAAGAACTGGGAGTCACTGATATAGTGACCAGCCCCACTTTTACACTTGTTAATGAATACAAAAGACCGGGTATTTCTCCGGTATTTCACTTTGACTTCTACAGAATAAAAAAAATCACAGAGGTCCTGGACTTCGGGATAGAGGAGTATTTTGATTCTGATTCATTTTGCTTTATGGAGTGGCCTGAATTAATTGAGCCTCTTCTGCCTGATGAAGCCCTGAAAATCATTATTGAAGTGCAAAGTGACGGAAGCAGGATCATAAGAACGTGAAGGTGTTATAATGTTTTTTGGTCTGCTGTTCATTTCTCCCTGATAAAATCTTAAATTTGATCGTGTGTTAGTAATCATCTGTTAAACATTTTTATCTACGACGATGAGTGAGCCGGCAAAGAGTGCATTCATGCCTCAGGAAGAACAGATTGAAAGAGCTGTCAGTAAGCGCAAGATGTCAATCGGCATGCCGCGTGACAAGCGTGATAACGAAAAAAGAATATCCCTTACGCCTGAAGCAGTGCGGATACTTGTTGATGCCGGTCATGAGTTTTTCATTGAGAGCCAGGCAGGGGTTGGTGCCAGTTATATCGATAAGGATTACAGCGAAAACGGTGCAATAATCACAGATACGCCTCAGAAAGCATATGAGTGCGATGTGGTTATCAAAGTTGGCAACTTTGATGACCACGAGGCTGACCTGCTTAAAGGTAACCAGATTGTTCTCTCATTTATGAACGCACAAACACTTAAACAAGAGACCATTCAGGCCTTTATGCGGAAGCGCATCACAGCTCTTGCATTTGAAAAGATAAAAGACAAAGATGGGTTATTGCCCGTTGTGGAGTCAATGAGCGAAATAAGCGGCATAACTTCTATCCTTATTGCTTCCGAATTCCTCAGTAATATTACAGGAGGTAAAGGTGTCATGCTCGGAGGAGTAACAGGAGTATCACCTACAGAGGTAGTTATTCTGGGTGCCAATACTGCTGGTGAATATGCTGCCCGGGCGGTAAGGGGACTGGGTGCTGTTGTAAGGATCTTTGATAACTCGGTCCAGCGCCTGCGCAAGTTCCAGGACCTTATTGGACAGAGGCTTTATACCTCTACATACCATCCCCAGGCTATTCAGAAAGTACTCAAATCAGCTGACGTTGTTATATGCACTTTTGATCCCGAGGATATACGGCCATCAGCATATGTTACCGAAGAAATGGTCAGGGGCATGAAACGAGGATCGGTCATTATTGACCTTAGCAGTGACGGAGGCAGATGCATTGAGACAACTGAATGCCGCGCACTTAAAGATCCTGTCTATGAGAAACACGGTGTTATACACTATTCTGCATGGAACCTTCCTTCAAGAGTGCCTAAGACGGCCTCAATTGCCCTGAGTAATGTTTTCAGACAGCTTATTGAGGATATCTCTGATGCAGGCGGGATAACCACTTTGCTTAAATTCAATAACGGGCTGAGAAATGGCGTTTATCTGTATAACGGCATCCTCACAAATGAGACTCTTGGGCAGAAGTATGGCATGCTGTCAAAGGATATTAATCTTCTGCTCGCAGCCTTCTGATATTTTCAAACAAAAGTCATTGTTGCTTCATAGCCTTGCTGGCTTATTACAGCCTCCCTGCCAATATATAAAGCCCTGTTATCACTTATATGACCTGCCGGAAAATTAAAAAACACCGGATAGTTATAATGACCAACAATATCCAGTACGATCTCCTCGGCATTCTTTGTATACTTGATATTGCCCTGTACCATTTTCTCCATTCCACCCACCACAAGAGCGGCAAGATTGCTCAGCCTCCCCGTGAGACGAAGTGAGGTGAGCATCCTGTCAAGATGATAATAGTATTCAGCAACTTCTTCAATGAATAATATTGCACCCTCTGTTTCAGGCTCGGCAGGCGTACCGGTAAGACTGTAAATGAGAGACAGATTACCTCCAAGAACAGGTCCCTGAACTTTAATCTGACTATCATGAGAGCTTTTCCATCTTATTACCTGAGGCTCTCCTTTCAAGGCACTTATTAGCGAAGTATAACTTTCAGGTGTCTTCTTGGGATTGTTATAGTTCAGTGGCATTTCGGCATGCAGAGAGACAATGCCATACAACCTGCTGAGCCACAAATGAAGTACCGTAATATCGCTAAATCCGACATACCATTTAGGATTACTCTTCAAAGCTGAAAAATCTACCCTGTCAATTATCCTGATTATCCCATAACCTCCCCTGGAACAGAAAACTGCTTTGATAGTCGGGTCATCAGTTGCTGCCTGGAGATCATCAAGTCGCTCCCGGTCAGTTCCGGCAAAGCATCCATTCTGATTATAAACGTTGGCCCCCATAACAACCTCAAAACCTGAAGTCCTGAGAATATCTGCAGCTTTCTCAATTACTACTCTGTCGACCACCCCTGAAGGTGATACTATTGCCACTCGGTCTCCTTCCCTTAGCCATGGAGGTATTATAAGAGCTTTCATCTGGTCTTATTTCTGTATAGACAAGACCAAAAATACTCTTTTAAATTGATCATGAAACAAACAGTTTAATGTATTAATCCCGGCAAAGGGCCTTTCAGGAAAGGAAAGAAGCAGCTTCACTAAAAAGTCTGTCAAAGGTGCTGTCGACCCTGTCAGAGGCCTCACCTGCAAGCAGAGGAAACGGATTTTCATGCGAGAAGGGATAATCAGGAGTCCAGATTTCTACATCAGCACCAGTCATGGTATCTGATACCCCGGCTGATGGAATGACACTGTCAGAAGTGAAGGAAATGGCTTTCAGCCTTCCACTAAAATTGTTGAATGGATTACCATATACACTTCTCAGTCTCTCAATGGAACTCATTGCATAGAACGCCTCCCCGACAGATGTTTGTCCGATAATCCTGGTGAACCAATCTCCTCCCCGCTTCTGAATCTGTTCAATCTCATCAATATAAAAACTTATCAGTCTGTCAAAGGCCTTGCTGTCCATTATCATTTTTGAAGTGCCGTTCATCATGTTTAGAACGCTGCCTCCGCAGAACAACATCAGCCTGCTTTCCTGAGGCAAAACTGTTACTTCAGAAAGCATCAAGACCTGCGCAATCATAGCTCCTATCGAGTAGGCAAAAACATCAGGCGCTCCGTCAGAACTGATCCAGGGATGAGCTCCATCTTTAATTCTTCTGATAAGCGTAGATAAATCATACACTGCCTGGTTGCCAGACAGAAAAAATCTTTGTGGTGTCATTGACATCCGGACGCTGAGAGCTACATTGACAAAGGATGCCAGTTTTGCCCCCGGCTCTGAAATCAACCTGGCTGCGAGGGCAGGCATCATGGCATGCCGATCAAACCATGATACAGGTGAACGATTCATATGAAAAGCTATTGGGAAAAGTACCACCGGTTTGCCAGTATCAGTGGCCAGCCTGAGTGCCCATGAAAGATATTTATCCCAACTTCTTTCATTAAGACCATGAAGAAGGATTATATATCCCCTGGCAGGATTCTCAGGAAGAAAAATATGATAAAGAAAATTATTATTTGTTTCTGCCATCCTGTCATTTGAGACGAATCCTTTGAAAATGCCAGGAGCCTGAGAGTTAACATGAAGCGAATACCCATTTTCGGAATGAAACTCTTCAGTAACGATTCTGACTCGTGTTCCCGGGATCATTTCTCCGCTTCCTTTCTCTCTGAAAAAGCCTGAAACCTGCTTTTGACTTTCAGTATATCCCATGATCTTTTTTTACAAACCAACAAAATGATGACATCAGGGCAAAAAAAAAGGTGTCGTCCTGTATCTTCAGGGCCGAAAGAACTGAATGCGGGGTAAAAAAAGCCTATAAGGGGTGAATGCGTAACCGATAGAAAAACTTTTCAGCCCCAAACTTCTAAAAACATTAAATTTGTGACTGCATTTGAGAATTTATTATTGTGGACCTGAATAAGAAAATCCAACCATACCTTACAGAAAAGCACAATATTGTCAGCCAGATTTTCCTTACTGCTGCCTTTGCTCTCTTGTTTATTAATCTGTATGCTCCTTTCAATGTTGTTGCCTCACTGCAGATTTCAAAGCTTCAGCTCTTCCTTTACTCAAGCGGTGTTATTCTTACGGGTGTCCTCGTTGTTGCCATAAGCCGCATTATTATGTACCATCTGGTCAGGCGGGGACTGGAACTGAAGGTCTACCAGTATCTTTTATGGTTTGCTGCAGAAATAGTCAGCATGGCCCTATTCTTTACCTTTTATGAATTGGTAATATTAAAGGAAGAAAGATCTTTCACGGATGTTCTGGGTGTCTCTGTACTGAATACTTCTCTGACACTTCTTCTCCCGTTTGCCGGATCGTGGCTGTATTTTTCATGGCATGACAAAAAGAAAAAGCTCCTTGAGCTTTCGGAAGCACCTGATCCTTCAGCTCAGAAAACGATGATACCGCTATGTGACGAAAAGGGAGTGCTGCGCCTTTCTGTCAAGAGATCTGATCTTTTATACTTCCAGGGAAGTGATAATTATGTTACTGCCTGGTATCTCTCACATGAACGACTGTCAAAATATCTGCTCCGCAATACTCTTAAAAAGATGGAGGATGATTTGATAGCTGAGTCAATAATAAGGTGCCATCGATCCTTTCTGGTAAACATGGACAGGGTTAAACTCATCCGCAGGGAGAAAGACGGTCTCATTCTTGAGCTTGACACACCGGATTTAGTAACAGTACCTGTATCAAAGACATACATGAACCAGGTACTAATGTCCTTCGGACAGGAGAAGTAGTCTCAGTATTTCAGTCGCTCAAAATCGTTATCTTTGCCGCGATAAATAATTCCTTTTACCCATTCCAATGAAAAAGTACAAGCGCCACC
>CAZGDJ010000194.1:0-6399 GCA_964524635.1 uncultured Rikenella sp.
TTCAGCATCAGGAAACTATGTTGACAAAGTATTGTGAGATCAATAACTTCAATATAGTCGACATATATACAGAGGATTGCTCGGGCAAGTCATTTGAAAGGCCTGAGTGGAAGAAAATAATGTCATTCATCAAAAACAACAGGGGCAAGATTGACTTAATCCTCTGTAATCGTTGGGACAGGTTTTCAAGGAATCAATATGATGCAATGACTGTAATAAAAGAACTCCACAAATTAGGTGTTACAGTTAATACAGTTGAACAACCGCTCGATATAACTAATCCAGACAATAAGATTTTATTAAGTTTATATCTTTCAATACCTGAGGTTGAGAATGATAAGATATCCTTAAGGACAGCTGAAGGTTCATGGAGGGCCAGAAATGAAGGATGTTGGACAGCCCAGGCACCAAAAGGCTATGACAATTTCAGGGATGATAAAAAATCAACACTTCGTCCAAATTCTGAGGCCCCATTGATGATTGAGGCTTTTAACATGTTAGCCTCAGGTTCATATTCTGCTGATGAAGTAAGAAGATGGTTGAATGATAATAAGTTAAAAATCAGTAAGAATACATTTCTGAGGTGTATAAGGAATCCCGTTTACATTGGGAAGATCAGGACAGGAGTATGGAAAAAAGAACCATCTCAAGATGTAGTTGGCCTGCACCCAGCACTTGTCTCAGAAGAGGTATTTCATCGAGCAAACGATGTTTTGGAAGGTCGTAGAAGAAATATGAAATTCCACGATGATAAGTCAGATTTATATCCTCTTAAAGGGTTTTTAAAGTGTCCTGACCATGACAGGTCTCTCACTGCTTATGCCTGTCGGAGTCATACAGGGAGACTTCATCATTATTACCTCTGTTGTAAGGACAAGTGTAAGCACCGTTACAGGATTCAGGATGTTCATGAAAGTATCGAAGATGTTTTGTCTGCCATCTCATTTTCTGCTCAGATAGTCAACTTATATAAGAAGACATTGGAAAAACTCTTCGAAAAGGATGACTTTCAAAGGAGAGATGAGATCCAGAAAACGAAGAAGGAACTAGAGAAACTTGAACTCCGTTACAAAAATCTGCGTAACTCTTTCTTAGATAAGCAAGTCACTCCATCTGATTACCAAGAGATGAAGAGTATGATCGACAAGGATATTGTTATTACAAAGGATAAACTCACTGATTTACAACAAGAAGTATCACCATTCAGGATATATATTCAGAGGGAAGTCCCTATGTTGGAGAATCTCCTGGAGTATTACAGGAAGTCAGACGGCAAGACCAAGAAGAAGCTCCTCAGTACCATCTTTGCCGAAAAACTCGTTTTGGAGAAAGGGAAAGTTATAGAACCCGTTTTCACAGAACCCATACAACTCATCCTTCGAATTAGTGAGGTTTTGAGGAGGTCAGAAAAAAAGAAAGAAGTCGATTTGAACCAATCTCTGGTTGCAACTCTTACAAAAATCCCAATTTTTCAAATTTAAAAGTTGCAACCCTCTCCCTTAAAATTTCAGTACCTCTCATCCTTTGAATTAGTGAGGGTTTCAGAATGTCATAAAAAGAAACAAGAGGTCGATTTTGACCTCTTGTGCCGTTTGGTACCCGGAGGGGGACTTGAACCCCCACAGCCTTGCGGCCAAAGGATTTTAAGTCCTTCGTGTCTACCATTCCACCATCCGGGCCTCGGTTTTGTCCGGCAAATATATAAAAAAATGTTCCAGGGTTTCAGGGTTTCAAGGTTTCAAAATTAAAATCTGTTAACCTTGAAACTCTGGAACTCTGAAACTCTGGAACTGGTTAATGGTTATGACTAATTCAGGATCGGTTCACCGAGTCCGGCCTTTTTCAGCCCTTTCAGCTGTGTTGCAGCATCACCTACAACAACGTAATACATTTTCATTGGATCGATATACTTCTGAACCGTCTCATTAATCTGATCCACTGTCAGGCCCCGCAGGTAAGCCTCTTCCTGCTTCAGGTAGTCTGACGGCAACCCGTTTGATGTCATAGTGTTAAGCATCCCGAGAAGGTTACCGATTGTTTCATAGCGAAGCGCATTTGATTTCAATAATGAGCCTTTGGTGAAATCAACTATCTCCTGAGAAACACCTGCACGGTACTCACTCATGATATCCTTAAACAGAGTGACTGATTCAAGTGTGGCATCTGAGCGTACCGCAGCATTGGCTGTAAATGTACCATAGTTGTTCATCCCATCAAACCAGGAATATGCACCATAGGTAAATCCTTTCTCCTCTCTCAGAACCATAAATAGGCGGGCGCTGGCACCGCCTCCCAGCATGAAGTTTGCAGCATCAGCTTTGTAGAAATCCGGATTATTACGGGGTATAGAGAGGTAACCTATATTTATAACAGACTGCTTGGCCCCAGGTACATCTACGAAATGCAGGGAAGCTTTCTCAGGTACAGCAGGAAAGGTGAAAGCAGGCATTGACACTTCTTTTGCAGTCCAGCTGCTGTTTAGGCTTGCCAATGCATTTTCTACCCTTATCTTGTCTACATCACCAACTATGAGAAAGTTAGTTACTGAAGGCGACATGTTCTTCTCATAGAAAGCTTTAAGGTCATCCAAAGTTATAGCTTCAACGCTTTCTACAGTACCACTGACGTCAGTTGAAAGTACATTCTCTGCTCCCAGTGTCAGCTTACTCAGAGTGATACTTGCCAGATAATTCGGATCAGCCAGGTTTCGCTTCAGATTATTAACAGTTCTTGTTTTATTGATTGCAAATTGTTCTTCATCCCAGCGAGGTTCAAGAAGTATCTCTCTGACCAGGTCAACGGTCTTCTCGAAGTTACGGGCAAGAGTATTGACTGATACAGTAATATTCTCATCTCCGGCCCTTACATTAATGGAAGCACCTAGCAACTGTATGGCTTCTTCAAGTTCTTCAGGAGTTCTGTTTTTTGTCCCTTCATTCAGCATCTGGGCCGTGAATCTTGCCACACCTGGTTTACTGATGTCATCAAGCATGTGACCTCCCTCAATAACAACAGAATATGAAACCAGCGGTAATTCATGATGTTCAATTCCGTATATTTTCATCCCGTTAGGCGATTCTCCCTGCCATACAACCGGAAGAGTAAGCGATGGATCAGGACCAGGGACAGGTGCTACTGAACGATCTATTTTGCTTGGTGTCTTTTCAAATGTATCCTCACCCCCTTCCGCTACATCCATCTGGGTGGCATTAGTTATGTCTTCTTCAATGATCCCTGCACTAACTGACCCTTCAGCAATAAGATTCGTCTGGCCTTTTGGCACAAAACTGGTGGCTACATAATTCTTACCCTTTATATACCGGTTATAAACGTCCATCACATCTTCCTTGGTGACACTCTTCATAAGGTCAAGCTCCTTAAGAAGATAATCCGGAGACCCTGCCATTTCATCATAAATAGCCAGCATGAACGACTTGTACATCACACTGCTCATCATACTGTAGAATTGTGTTTCAAGACCAGCCTTGATCCTTACAAGATCATTCTCAGTAAAACCTTCAGTCTCAAATCTGTCGTAGGCTTCAAAGATTGCTTTTTCTACATCTTTCAGGTCCGTGGAAGGGTTAGCTGTTACGTTTAGCTGGAAACTTCCGGCCAGCTCAAGTGCGGAATTGGAAACCCTTACATTAGAGGTCAGCTTCTTCTCTTTAACAAGCACTTTGTACATAGGTGATTTCTTTCCTCTGCCCAGCAGTTCAGACAACACATCCAGAGCATATGCATCTTTTGTAAATTGCTGAATTGTGGGGTAAACCATCGTAAACTGTGGAGCGCGGGCAAAGTTATCCTCATGAAAGAGCTTCTTTGTCTCAGTAAGGGTTACAGTCTTAGGATCCATAGAGTTAACTGCCTCTCCTGCAGGAATTTCTCCAAAATATTTCTCTATCAAAGCCTTTACAGCTTCAACCTCATAATCTCCTGATACAACGAGGGTCGCATTATTAGGAACATAGAATTTCTGATGAAATTTCTTAACATCTTCAATGGTAGCATTCTTCAGGTCTTCCATCTCCCCTATCACATCCCAGCTGTAGGGATGTCCCTGTGGATAAAGATTCTTAAGGATTACATAATCAGTAAAACCGTAAGGCACATTGTCAACACCCTGTCGCTTTTCATTCTGAACTACATTCTGTTGCAACGCAAATGAACTAGGGGTGACTGTGTTAATAAGATAGCCCATACGGTCCGATTCAAGCCACATGGCAAGCTCAAGGGCATTCTTGGGAACTACCTCAAAATAAATGGTCTGGTCATTGCTGGTGCCGCCGTTAAGGGTACCTCCCGCTCCTTCAATATATTTAAAGAACTGGTCCTCAGGCACGTTCTCAGAACGCTGAAACATCATATGCTCAAAGAGATGAGCAAAACCTGTTTTTCCCGGAACCTCACGGTTGGAACCTACGTGATACATTATAACCAGGGAGGTTATAGGGTCTGATTTGTCTTCATTCAGAATAACTGTCAGCCCGTTGGGAAGCTGATACTTCTCATAAGGCAATGAAAGATCAGTCTTTTCATTTCCTTTACAGCCGGCAAGTAATACAAGCGCCAGCAGGGCAAGTGTTTTGGTAGTTTTTTTCATATCTGATATTTATTGGATTATTTTACAAGTACCGGGGCGCCAAAACCTAACTTCTCCAGATCTTTCATCTGTGTCTTAGCATCACCGGCAACAACATAATACATTTTCATCGGGTCAATATACTTTTTGACCTCCTTATTGACATCATCAACAGTCAGGTTTTTTACATAATTCTCTTCCCTTATTATGTAGTCATCCGGAAGATTGTACGCAGTCATAGTGTTTATCATACCCAGCAGTGCCCTCTGTGTTTCAAACCTCAGGGCATTACCTTTAAGCAAGGCATTTTTGGTAAAATCAACATCGCTTTGTAAAACGCCCGACTGATATTTAGTCATCAGATCCCTGAAAATCTCAACAGATTCAAGGGTTGCTGTTGACCTGACTGCGGAACTGGCAACAAATGTCCCGAAGTTTTGCCTGCCATTAATATTGGTTCTTGCCCCGTACGTGAATCCCTTCTCCTCGCGAAGAACGAGATTAACATAGCCATTGAATGAACCTCCCAACTTGTAGTTGGCAACAAATAAGGGGTTAAAATCAGGGTCAGACCGCGGTACCGACAAGCATCCGATATAAATGTTTGACTGCTTTGCGCCGGGCACATCCACAAAATAGACACCGGGTTTCTCAGGATTCTCCGGAAATGAAAATGATGGCATGGCAACTGTTTTCGATTCCCAGCTATTGTCGAGACTTTGTAAAGCTTCTTCCACTCTTGGCTGGTCTACTGCCCCTACAACCAGGAAACGTGCAACAGATGGTGAAAAATTGAGATCATAAAATGCTTTCAGGTCATCTATTGTCATAGAACTTACGCTTTCAACGGTGCCGTATACGTCAGTTGCATAAATATTTCCCTCACCCAGCAAAAGGGTGGAAAGAGCTTTCGATCCAAGATAGGTAGGATCAATGGAATTTCTTTTGATATTATTTATTATCCGGATTTTAGCCAGTTCAAAAGCAACCGAATCCCATCGCGGGTGGAGAAGCATTTCTTCAACGATGGCCATCGTCTTCTCAAAATTACGGGACAGGGTGTTGACACTTATCGTAATACTCTCCTCATCAGCGCCGACATATATCGATGCTCCAAGCAGGTCAATCTCTTCTTCAAGCTCTTCAGGTGTCATATTCCTGGTACCTTCATTAAGCATCACGGCTACCATATTTGCCACTCCCGGTTTGCTGATGCTATCAAGCATATGTCCTCCTGTTATAACAATGCCGTATTGCACCAGTGGAACCTCTTTATGCTCAATGCCAAAAACAGACATCCCGTTGGTGAGTGATGACTTCCAAACCTGAGGGACAGTGGCAGACACATCAGGGCCCGGAACAGGCTGAACCGAACGATCAAAAGAAGAAGGTGTTTTTTTTATCTCTTCAACAACACCGGATTCAATTTTCACCTGGGTGGCTGTAAGGATATTCTCTTCAATAATACCTGCATTTAGAGATCCTTCAGCTGCAAATTCCGGTTTGCCTTTTGGCACAAAGCTCAATGCTACAAAGTTCTTCCCCCTGATATATCTCTCATATACATCTTTTATATCATCAGATGTCACAGCAAGTATATTAGCCATATCCTGCCTGTAAAAGCCCGGGTCTCCGGCAAAAATATCATATTCGGCAAACCTGAAAGATTTACCTTCCACACTGCTTATTACATTGTAAAAGCTCGTTTCCTGACCAGCTTTGATTCTCTCCAGATCATTTTCAGTAAATCCTTCAGTTTCAAAACGTGTAAAGGCTTCTTTTAATCTTTTTTCATCTTCTGGAAAAAAAGTTCC
>CAZGDJ010000195.1:0-6264 GCA_964524635.1 uncultured Rikenella sp.
AGTGACACCGGCATACGCCAGGCACTGCTTGACAGAAACAGAGCTTTGTTTAAGAAAATTGATGAGTTTCAAAAGAAAGTCCTTAGGGGAGAAATTGAAATAAAGCAAGATTCAGTAGCTTCTGCTATAAGGCAAATCAAAACAGAAGATGACACGGGGCCTATCGTCCTGATTAAGTTCTACAAAACATCAAAATACAAGAACTTAGTCGATATTATTGATGAGATGTCTATTGTAGGCATTGCACGATATATATTTACTGATATCTCCTGGGTTGAAGAAAGAATGGTTGAGAAGGAACTCGGAATGGCATCTGTTGCTACTGCCCCAACCAATTAGAACGAACGGATATGGCAAAAGAAAAGAAAGTTTATCCAAGCTTCGATGACATTGTCTTCGAAGGCAGAAATAAGGAATACGGCGCATACGCTGTTCGGAGAAAGCACAGCAGGACTATGACTATATCGACCATAGTCGGTGTCATTATTATTGCAGCTGCAATAATAATTCCTTATATGAGAGCTAACCGTGTGGCTAATGTTAAGATGAGAGATGCCAATGAGGTAATCGCACAGATGGCCAATGATATCCAGCAGGAACAAGCTGCTCCTCCGCCTCCGCCTCCTCCTCCACCTGCTGAACAGCAGACGGTTGTCAGATACGTGGCACCTGTTGTGGTTGACACTATTAAACCTGAAGATCAGACAACACTTATGATCACTGACGAACAGGTTGCAACCACTGTCAACGAAGAAGCAGTTGAGGTTCAGGAGACAGTACAGGAAGAGGTTCAGGAAGAAGCTCCTCAGGAAGTGTTTGTTGTGGTAGAAGAAATGCCCTCTTACCCGGGCGGTGATACAGAACTGTTCGCCTTCATCTATGCCAACATCAAATACCCTGATGTAGCTAAGGAAAACAACATCCAGGGAAAAGTGATACTTCGTTTCTGCGTTACCTATAAAGGTACCGTAGACCAGGTATCGGTAGTCAGAGGCGTTGACCCGTTGCTTGATGAAGAAGCAATAAGAGTTATCAAGATGCTTCCGCTCTGGAAACCGGGCAAACAGGGTGGTAAACCCGTTAACGTCTGGTATAGCGTTCCTATAAGCTTCCAGCTTAAGTAAAACCGCTTAACGTTATATTAAAAGGGGCCTGAAAAGCCCCTTTTTTGTTATGCCTCTCTCCTCCCGGCCTCCCCTCCTCAGAATGGGGCGAGGAGGAGTCTGTCAGGAGATCATTTTTCCCCTAAATCCCCCCAATGGGGAACTTTACACATTTAGGCTATTTGTTTGCAACTAGTTCAAGGTAATGCTCAGCCAGACTGGCTTTATCTCTGCCAAGCCCACTAATTATTACAATCTTTGCACCTTTTCTTACCAGAAACAAAATTCCATTATACCCGTCTTCAAAAATGTATTTATCTGTGTCTTCTGCAATAGTTGCAGCAGGAGAGTTTGTGAGTTTAGATACTGCAAGTGCTGCATCAGCAAATGAAGCTGGTTCAATGACATAGATTTCAAACCTGTCACCTTCAGTTTCGTAAGAAGCCCTGAAAGCTCCACGCAGGTAATCATGTCCCAGCACACCTTCCAGAATATATGTCTCCATATTTTTCAAAAGTCCTTCTTTGGGAAAGGATTTTACCGATACAGGAAAATCATTCCTGCCTGAGATACGATCAGCTATAAGCCCTGCAAGGGAAATCATTGACTCATTCACCTTTTTGGATTTTGACTGAGTCATAATCTTAACATAGTTTACTCCTTTATAGAAGTTAACCACACCTTCTTCATTGTACCCCTGAACTCCTGCAGAAATGAAATTATAATCCGGTGCCCGTTCAAGAGAATAAATACCAAATGCCTGAGAATCGTTTGCAAACCTGTATATCTCCGCTTTTATGGTTTTCTTCCCCTTTACGTATTCTTTAATTGTAAGGTCAAGAAAACCAAGAGCAAGATATGCATCAGCCGCACCATCGATATAATTCCAGAGATCATCAGGTGTATAAACAGGATAATCCTCCCCAATTTTGTAGCCCTTCATCTGAGGGAAAGAGAAATCCTGAGCCTTTGCTTCGCCATAAGAGAATGCCAAAGACACAAGAACTACAAAAAATACCCGAAAGCTTTTCATTACCTGTTATTTATGAGATAAAATCTGTAGGTACAACTGTCAAACGGGCTATGTCAGTAACCTTCTTCCTGATGTCAAAGCCCTTGATACATTTTACATTGCATACGTTGCAGTCTTTACAGGGATTTTCAGATACTCCTGTCTCCTTTAAGAGATCAGCAGCAAGAGTCATATTACCGTACCCGTATACATACATATATGCGCGCATCATTTCCGGAATCCGGAGTCCGGCCTTGCATAGTGGTGTGCATGTGCTGCATGCATTGCAATAGAGCCCGGGCTGAGCTGAGGCTAATAACAGTTCTTCTTTTTCCGGCGCAGTAAGCTCTATATCAGACATGACAGATATATCCTTCTCAAGATGATCAAATGTTGTCATCCCTGGTATGGTAGTATGCACATCGGGGTTGGTCAATACCCATTTCAGAGCCGCCTTCGCATTAACAGGCTTAGTTCTCTCCCTGTCAAGGTACCCGCCTGCCATGGTTTTCATTGCTACAACACCCATTCCTGCTTCACTTGCTGCTTTGATTGCCTTATTCATTTCCTCAACATAAGACTGACTGAAGTTGTATGATGTCAGTACGACGTCCCAGATGCCAGCATCTGCCATTGTTTTAATAACAAGTGGTTCATTTTTATGGGTTGAAATACCAATGAACCTCACCTTACCCTTCTTCCTCAGGTCAAGCATGGCATTTACTATCTCCTTATGGTTTACCATCTCAGCAGAATCAATGCCATGCAAATAAAGTATATCCACATAACTCATCTGCAGGCGCTTCAGGCTTATCTCAAATTTGTTCAAAAAGTCTTCAGCCTTTGTGTCTTTTGAAGGAATACCCGAACGGTCAACGCCTGCAGGCTGCACCTTTGTAGCGATGTAAAACGATTCTCTGGGCACTGATTTGAAAAATTCTCCAAGCATCTCCTCGTTGCGTCCGTTCTGATACCCGTGTGCCGTATCGAAGAGAGTCATTCCGGCTTCATAAGCTGCTTTGACAAGAGCGCTGCTGTCTGCTCTCATTACTCCGAAACTCACCACAGGTATTTTAAGACCTGTCTTCCCCAGTGTTCTGTAAATGATCTTTTTCTCATCATTGTCATTCTGTGCAATCACAGGGGTGCTCAATGTCACCAGGCCTGCAGCTCCGGCAAGTCCTGACTTAAAGAAAGTTCTCCGTCTCATACAAAATGTATTGTCTATTTAAGATTTCTTATCCTCACCTCTGTCTTTGAAGCATCAACAAGGCTCATTAAAAGAGCCGGGTCAGTATTGCCATAATGGTAAGGGTACAAAATTCCGGGATTCAACATTTTAGCTGCCTCAGCGACCATTTCAGGTGTCATAGTATAAGGCAGGTTCATGGGAAGGAATGCAACGTCAATATCAGCAATCTTCGTCATCTCAGGAATGTTTTCAGTATCTCCCGCAATATAGATTCGCTTATTTCCCATTGTCAGGATATAACCGTTTCCTTCGCCTTTCGGATGGAATGGATTTCCTGTGGAACGCTCATGCTTAATATTATATGCCGGGACTGCCTCAATTTTAATGTCTTCCCATTGTTTTACAGCTCCGTTCTCCATAACCTCAGAACCAGGCAGTTTTTCTGCTGAGGCAGAATTACAAATGATTGCTGTATTACTTTTCTTAATCTTGCCAATAGCCTGAAGATCAAGATGATCGCCATGCTGATGAGTGACAAGGATAAGATCCGCCTTTGGAAGGGTCTCATAATCAGCCACTGAAGAATACGGGTCGATATGAATAATCAGACCATTGAATTTTATCATCAGGGTTCCATGACCTATGAACCATAGTTCAGCAACTCCTTTATCCGTTAAAAGAGTGTCATGTTCAGGACCCTTTTGTGATGTTAATGGTGTCGCATTCATGATCATGTTAATGGATAGACAAAGTGTTAATAAAATGTGTGCTTTCATACCATGCGAAATAAATGTATAAAGCCAAGATACAAATATTTTGTATTATATTACGGATACCAACCGGAAGGGTTTTCATAGCAAGAAAATATGAGCAGATACATTCACAACCTCATACTTAAAGGAGAGGGGATGAATCTTGATTTCAAGTACTGTATTTCAGATCCAAGGAAGATAGCAAGATCGCTTTCTGCTTTTTCCAACAGTGAAGGTGGCAAGTTATTGATTGGGGTCAGAGATAACGGGTCAATTGCCGGGGTCAATTCCGATGAGGAATATTATATGATCGATTCGGCGGCTAAGTTATACTGCAGTCCTGAAGTGAATGTTTCTATCAGGCAACACAATGTCAATAGCAAAAGTATATTGGAAGTTGATGTGCCAAGAAGCAAGATCAGACCGGTGAAAGCCAGGGATGAAGATGATAAATGGAAAGCATATTTCAGGTACAATGACATGAATATTCTTGCAGACAGGGTCATTCTTCAGGTCTGGCGCAGAAGTGCAAGATCGGGAGGTCTCCTTATACGATTTGACGAAACAGAGAATACTCTTCTTAATTACCTGAGAGGAGGTGAAAAAATAACTTTAATGGGATTCAGAAGACTGGCCGGTATAAAAAGCCGTGTTGCAGAAAAAATCCTTTCTGATTTTATCCTTTGCGGGCTGATTTCAGCTGAAGCAAATGAGAAAGGTATATTCTACCGGCTAAGTGATGAACTCGAATCATCCGGGAAGTGAATCTATGCTTTTAAACCGACTACGAGAATGTCATCTATCTGTGGTGATGATCCCATCCAGCTCTTAAGTCTTTCTTCAAGTATTTCCTTCTGGCGTGTCATCGGGAAATCCTGTATATCAAGAATAAGCTTTTTGAAGTTCTTCTTCATAAACTTCTTACCTGTGATGCCGTTGAACTGATCGATATAACCGTCAGTAAACATATAATAAGAAATATCCTTTTCAAGCTTCCACTCGTGCTGTGTGAATTCCTGATCCATCTTCATAGAGATGCCTATCGGCATTTTGTTTCCATAAACTGTTTCCAGTACATACTTTCCATTAGCCAGGAAACCTTCGTCAAGATTAAACTCTCCGTCTTCCCATGCTCTGATTTCCTCTTCATTCATTGGTCTTACCTTAAAGCATGGATTATATGCGCCAGAGAATTCAACAGATGAAGTGGTATAGTCAATCACAATGAGTGCCATATCCATCCCATCTTTCTGCTCATCGGTCTCTCCTATCTGTTTAAGGGATGCAATTACCTGGTGACGCAGCTCATTAAGGATCATATTAGGTTTACTGAAAGCCTGTTTATTCACTATTTCATCAAGGAATGACATTCCCAGAAGGCTCATGAAAGCGCCGGGTACACCATGTCCTGTGCAGTCAGCAGCAACCACAAACAGTCTTCCGCCTTTACGTGAGATCCAGTAAAAGTCACCGCTTACGATATCCCTCGGTTTAAATAGGATAAAATAATTCGAAGTGGCCTCAGCCATTATTTTCTCTGAAGGAAGAAGTGCACGCTGTATGCGGCTTGCATAATGAATGCTTGACTCAAGCTCGTCTTTTTGTCTGACAACCTCTGCGGTGCGCTGCTTGACCAGTTTGTCAAGACGAATATTTTCATTCTTAAGTCTCCTGGTGTAAAATCTTATTATTCCCAAAACCAGCAAGGTCGCCATTATAACGTAAGAAACTATTGCGGCAATTGTCAGATACCATGGTTTCTGAATTGTAAAAGAGAAACTTGTTGCATCACTTTCAAGACCGGTTATGGTTTTCGCCTTAAGCTTAAATGTATATGTTCCGAACGGGAGGTTTGTGAAATCCTTGAAGGTACGCTTATCCCATCTTGACCAGTTCCGGCTATATCCTTCCAGTTGATACCTGTACTCTGTCTTATCCTCACCTACATAAGAGGTGGTAGTCCACCAGAATGAAATATCATTACTGGAGTATTTCAGCGTTGGTTTCTTACCCTCAGGCTGCATTTTCAGGGGTATCCTGAGACCGTTACCTGTTTCCTCATAGAAAAGCCCGTTCATCAGGACTGAATCATTACCTGCAACAATGCTTGTAAAAATCGTGTTAAATGATCCATAACTATAGCCAAGCTTACTTTTGTCAATCACATAAAGGCTTCTTCCTCTAACTATCCAGATATTGTCATAA
>CAZGDJ010000196.1:0-6242 GCA_964524635.1 uncultured Rikenella sp.
CCAACTGGCTGGAGGCACACTGAAATCATGACAGGATGATACAGGTTATGTATTTCGGGATAGCCCAGGAAATAACGGGAAGGACCACGGAAAGCATAGATTCGGGTGACACAACAGATCTGTCAAAGAAGATACTGAATAAGTATCCAGGTTTGAAAAGTGTATCGTTCAGACTTGCATTGAATGGGACACTTCTTAAAACCGAGGCTGAACTGGGAGACGGAGACACCATAGCAATCCTTCCTCCCTTTGCAGGAGGTTAAAAAGTGAATTATGAGAAGAAAACACCTGGAAAAGGGACCATTAAGTTCAGTTCTGATTTCTGAACTAATTACTCTTGGAAATGATGATCCGGGGACAGGAGCAGTTTCTATCTTCATCGGCAGGGTACGTAATGACGAAGCGGAAAACAGTCGCGTGTCTGCTGTTGAATATTCAGCATACCCTGAAATGGCCGAGAAAGAAGCTGAGAATATTGTAAACATAGTGCAGACTGCCTTTACTGATGTAAGGCTTGTTATTATAACACATTCTACCGGCATTGTTAAAGCAGGGGAGGCCTCACTTTTCATCATGGTTTCTGCAGGCCATCGTGATCAGGCAACACGCGCCTGCAGGCATGCTCTTGAGATGGTCAAAGAGAGACTTCCGGTATGGAAGAAAGAAATCTTTGAAGATACTACCTCACGGTGGCGGCAGTAACGCAAGGCTGATTATTTTACTGGTGCTTTTAGATAAGAAGAATAAACGTTTGGGTCAGCTCCTATCCTTAATGCTTCTTTAACCTGGCTATCAAGCGAAAGCGAGTACCTTATCAGTCCCTCATCATAAAAATATCTTCCAACAAGCTCTGTCTCAAGCATTTCCTTGATGTCCTGTCTATTTGAGGCAAGATCATTATCAAGATTATGACTTATATCTTTGCGGAGTTTCTCAATTGACTCTTTGTTTTTTTCATACAGTCCCTCTTCTCCGGATTTTGAAATAAACTCATCCAGGGCGATCTCGGAACCGGATTTATATGAAAAATTCTTTGCAACCACATAATTCTTAAAATCTGACAGGTCCTCTTCAGTAATAATGAAAGTCTGAGGGTCTGAGGGGATTGGATGGGACCAGTAGTACTCCGTCGAGAAATCAAAAATCAGGTTCTGAATATAAAGCTCACTTGAGAAACGTGAAAGAGTCTTGGAAGAAACATTGATATCAGGTATTATTCCACCGCCGTCTTTCACTTCCCTGCCATTTTTTGTCTTAAATGTTTTTATCAATGAATCCGGAATTAATCCGACGCTTCCGTCTTCATTTGGATGAGAAAAATCAACTGCCTGAATGCATCTGCCGCTGGGGATATAATATTTTGCTGTTGTGAGCTTCAGTTTTGCATTGTAGCTCAGCGGACGAGCCACCTGCACAAGACCTTTTCCATAAGAGCGTTCTCCAATGATCACACCTCTGTCAAGATCCTGGATTGCCCCGGCGACAATCTCAGATGCTGAGGCAGAGCCCCTGTTGATCAGGATTATTAATGGCATATCAGGAGCGACAGGTGTCTTATCAGTGCGGAAGACAGAATCATATTGTTTAACTCTGCCGCGTGTACTGACTACTTCCTGTCCGGGCTTTACAAATAAATTAACAATCTCAACCGCTTCCGTAATAAGTCCACCAGGGTTGCTCCTGAGGTCTAGTATGAGAGTCCTGGCATCCATCTGATCCTTAAGGTCTACCAGAGCGCTTCTGACTTCAGTGATCCCGTTCTGGGTAAAATTAGAGAAACGAATATAACCCGTTGATTTGTCAAGCATACCATAATATGGTACTGCCGGTATTGAAATCTTCTCTCTTTTAAGGATAAAAGTGCTCTCTTTTCCATTACGCAGAATAACAAGAGTTGCTTCGGATCCCGGTTCCCCCTTAAGCATATCGGAGGCCTTTTCTGAAGAAATGTTTTTAAGAGATTTGCCATCAATGCTGAGCATAACGTCACCCGGTTTTATACCAATTTTATCAGCAGGGAAGTCTTTGTAAACATCCGTTACAACAATATAATCACCATAGCTTCTGATCAGTGATCCGAAACCTCCGTACTTACCTGTTGTGATAAAATCAAGCTCGTCTGTTTTATCTTCAGGATAGTAGATGGTATACGGGTCAAGAGATCCAAGCATACTTTCGATGCTTGTTTCAATAAGCTTCTCGGGGTCTATTTCGTCAACATAAAAGGTATTAAGTTCTCTGAAAAGCGATATGTAAATATCAAGGTTTTTTGCCAGCTTGAAATCCTTGTTTTGAGGATTATAGAAGATGAATCCCAGCGCAAGGACAGCCGTCGCCAGAATGGTACAAAGCAAAATTGCCTTTTTGGTTTTGTTATAATGCATCGTAATAATTTTATGCAAAGTTAATACTTCAGCGGAGATGGCTCAGCCTGGCAATAAAATCAATCATTGAAAATTCGATTTCTTTGTAACCGGCAATTTTAGCCTCTTTCCAAACAATTGCCATATTTATATGACATCTCTTTTCTTCCATTGCTTTTATAAGTGGCAGTTTATTTCTTCTATAGGCTTCCCTTACCCTGCGACGCAATTTGTTACGGGTAACAGCCTTTTTAAAAAGCTTTCTGGGAATCGACACCAGGAGCTTGTTGTATGAGGGTGTTTCATCGTCAGGAATAATAGTATAAACAATCCTGAATAGAGGAGTGTGCATAGATTTCCCTGTCTCAAAAAGCTCATTGATAGCTTTTATCCCACATAACCTTTCGGCCTTTCCAAAGGAAAACTTTTTATTTTCCATGTTATATAAAAGAGAAAGCATCTTCCCTGCCGGTCTGATGCTTTCATTATAAGGTTTCCTGCAGAGTCGTCTACCTGTGATTCTTGTTGAAGTCTCTTATAAAACAATCAAGAGCCATTGTCATTGATGGAGCTTTTGGATTAGGGGCCTGGATATCAAGTCTGTATCCTTCGTTTGTAACAGCCTCGGCTGTAGTCGGGCCAAAAGCAGCAATCTTAACTTCTCCCTGTTTAAATGCGGGAAAGTTCTCCTTCAGTGATTTAATGCCTGAAGGACTATAAAATACGAGGATGTCATAGTCGAGTTCCTTGGAATCAAGACCGCAGCTTATGGTACGATACATTGTTCCAATGGCAAAGTTGATATTGTTTTTTTTCAACAAATCAGGAATATCTGTCTTATGAGGCTCCGAAAGAGGCACAAAAAAACTCTCTTCATGATGTTTTACAATAACATCAATTAAGTCTTCAAAAAGTGCTTTGCCATGAAAGATCTTACGTTTCCTGTAAACTATATACTTCTGTAGATAGAAAGCCACACTTTCAGAAATGCAGAAATATTTCATCGTATCAGGCACTGAAATGCGCATTTCTTCGCAGATCCTGAAATAATGATCAATGCCCGTTTTAGAAGTGAATATAACAGCTGTAAAATCCAGAAGATTTAATTTTTGCATGCGAAAATCCTTGGATGAAATTCCTTCAACCTGAATAAATTGCCTGAAGTCAATTTTCAGGTTATGTTTTTTAGCGAGCTCGAAATATGGTGATTTCGGATTATTTGGCTCAGGCTGCGATACTAATACCTTCCTTATCTTCAAAGCCATAGGATTATTTGTTCAACCTTCACTGACTACCTGTTGATCAGAAAACACCGAGTGCTTTTATTATGATCAGAACAGGTAAGACTTCAAGGGCACAAAGGTACAAAATGAAATATAATAATGGTACTCGTCTTTTCAGAAAAATATTTAACAGCCTCATAATGCGTATAATAATAAGCAGTCCGGCCACCCCTCCAGCTATCCAGACAAGCAACAAAGGCTCTTTTATTGAGGTAAATAGAACAATTATCGACAATCCAAAAAAAACAAGGGAAAGTATGAACCATGTAGTGTAAATAATAGACATATACTCCATAAATAGTCCTTTTTGACCTGAAAAAGCGGCAACAATTATGCATGTGAAGTGCCGGAGGAGCACTAATCCTGTAAAAACTCCACATGAGATCAGCGTCACTTTAACCATGGTCATACCGGTATCAGATGTGGATAGTCCTGTAACAACCATGGCAACAGTAATAAAAAGACCTGTATTAAGAATAGTAAAAATAAAACTCAATAGCGAAGTCCAGGAAAGGCTATATGATGCCGATCGGGATACTTCTTCAGCCTGATGTCTGAAACTTAACGACGAAAAGGCTGCCCCTATGTTCCTTCTGCCGAATACTGTGATTAATGCAAGAAGCACCAGTGAAAAAGCCAGAATCCCGAAACAGAAATCATTGTTAACAGAATCAGACTTTAAAGGAAGCCCAGATATCCTTGGCTCTGAATAAATTGCAGCTGAAAGCGAGTCTTTGGTCAGAATGTATGAGGAATAGACGGTTTCTCCAGGAGCAAGCGGGATAATCGTACCGATTGAAAAGTCGGTTTGAAGTACTGAATCCCGGATATTATCTGTTGTCAGGACCTGAATGCTGTCATAAACTTCCTGCTGCATCGGATATATTAAAAATATGCCGGGTTGTCAGGATGAATTTCAGCCAGAAGTGCATTGGCAAGCCTGCTTGCACCAATCCTGAAGTATGCAGGATTAAGCCATTTTTCACCAAGCACCATTTTGACAATATTGTAATATAATATGGCATCGTCCGGTTTTGAAATCCCTCCGGCAGCTTTGAAGCCAATCATAATACCAGTCTCGTTGTAGTAATCAAGGATGGCTTTACACATCACCATGGCTGCTTCAGGGGTGGCAGAAACCGGGCTTTTACCCGTGGAGGTCTTTATAAAATCGGCACCAGCCTCCATTGAAATAACTGAAGCATGATAAATTTGCTCAGGGTCATTTAACAGGCCGGTCTCAAGTATTACTTTCAGAGCAGCCTCTCCTGCAGCCTGTTTAAGAGACCTGATCTCATCTATAACGGTCTCGTATTTCTTATCCAGAAATTCCCCAACAGGGATAACTACATCGACTTCATCTGCACCGTTTCTGACCGCTATTTCAGTCTCATTTATTTTTACTTCAAGAAATGTCTGTGAGGTCGGGAAAGAGCCAGATACAACAGCCAGCTTAACTCCGCAGCCATGCAAGCCGTCTCTTGCAGGTTGAACAAAGTTAGGAAACACACATATTGCCGCAACATTGTTCGTCTCATGAAAAGTATCCTTAAATTGCCTGACCTTTCCGGCAAATTGTCTGATAATGCGAACGTTGTCGGTTGTATTGAGACTTGTCAGATCAATGCAGGAGAAAACGGTACGGAGTACTTCCATTCTCTCGCCAGCATCAGGTTTCACGGAAGCTCCTGAAACACCTCGTTTTATTTCATCAGCGGAGATACCTGCCTTGAGAAGCTTTTGATATAATTTGGTCATAATCAGTTATATATTTTAAGGGCGAATGATTGATCAGCTGCAGTAATAGCGGGATCAATATACTTTTTTTTAATGAAAAGCAAAAAGCAGTGGTAACCCTATTTTTTAAGATCACCGTTACGGGCAAGAGAAGCAAAAATTCCGGCCATACAGAGGACAGAAAAAATAGTGAATCCTGTTTTCATGGATTCAAGGAATTGCATATGGTTGGAAGGAATAATTTTCTCCTGTCCCAGATATAGGGCAAGTAACATCATGGCAATTCCCAGACTCATTGTTTGTCCGACATTTCTCACAGTCCCCACCATGCCTGAAGCGTTTCCGAGCTGTTTTCTATCGACTGAGCTCATAATCGCATTTGAGTTTGGAGATGAGAAAAGTGCAAATCCAAGACCCATAAGCAATAGTATCAGTATAATAAATATCAGGGGTGTTCCGGCATTGACGTAGCAAAAAAGAATCAGACCCGCAGATGTGAGCCCCATCCCAGCAGAGGCGATCCTCCCGGGATTATACTTGTCAGAAAGTTTTCCGGCAAGGGGTGAAATCAATGCCATTGTCAGGGGCCATGACATCAGAATAAAACCGGCATCTCTTGGCCCTAATCCCTTTATATACTGAAGAAAAAGGCTTAAGAAAAACCCTATCGCACTTGTAGCTGCATAATGAATAAGGGCAGCAAGATTTGAAAAGGCAAAAACCCTGTTTCTGAAGATAAGTGAAACATCAAATAAAGGATGTATGGCCCTCTTCTCGCGAAGCACAAAAAGCGGAAACATGATCAGTCCTGCAGAGGTCGCTATCCATCCGTTAACTGAGGGAAGCTTTGAAAAACCGT
>CAZGDJ010000197.1:0-6225 GCA_964524635.1 uncultured Rikenella sp.
CCCTTATGTACCTTGGTAACTATCCCGATGCAAAAATAGCTCTTAAGAAAGTAATTGATTCAGAAAATTATGAACTTGTTCCGGGAACAGAATGGGCTAATATTTTCCATATACAAGGTGATGGTTCTTCAGAGAAAATATTCGAGTCGAATCTCATGCAGAATTCAGCCATCAGTGACTGGGCTGGAAAAATCCAGCGCTCTACCTGGATGGAAATGAATATTTGGGGATGGAGATCTGATAAAATGGCAGCTAAACCAGTATATATGGCTGCTGGTGGATGGGGCGGTTTGGCTATTCAAGAAGATTTCGCCGAAGAGTTCGCAGCAAATGATGGTGATTCTTATCGCCGTAAAGCTACTATGGTATCTTTTGAGGAATTACTTACAGAAATTGAATGGCCAAGCGACTCTGGAAATATGAATCTTAAGACCTATGATGAGAAATTTGCAGACAGCTTAAGAGGAATCGTTGATGTAGGTGGCCTTTACGGGCAGTGCTTATACCTTCAGAAAAAGCATATCGCAACAAAGGCAGACATATTGAATACCAATAGCTACCGGTTTAACAACTTCATTATCGAAAGATACGCCGATGTCCTTCTTCTGTATGCTGAGGCTTGCGCTAATACAAGTGATGCCGATGGTCTTGGTCTTCAGTGTCTCAATGATGTTCAGGAACGTGCCGGATCAGACTATGTAAGTGCCACATTGACTTTAGCTGATGTTAAGAAAGAAAGAAACTATGAGCTGTGGTGCGAACGTGCACGATGGATTGATATGAAACGTTGGAATGAATTTGATGGTGTGGTTGATGCAGGAGAACATATTCCTTCACTTAAAGATGCCTATTTTACTTTAGATGAAGCTACCCACAGAGCATATGTCACTTATTCAGAGCCCAACATAGACGCAGGTCTGGAACATGGCTTTAAGGCTGGAAAACATGAATGGTTTCCTTTTCCATACTCTGAGACTTCTGTTAATCCCAGCATAATTCAAAATCCACAATGGTAATAAGTTTTAATAAACCCGGGTGGTTTGGAAATCAGTCTCTGATTCTTCCTTTACTAAGAGAAGAGGTCAGCATAAACGCGGATTTCCAATAGCTAGAGGTTAGTTTTGAGGTAAAAAGCATCCGAATTCTTATCCGGATGCTTTTTTTATTTCTTAGATATGCACGGGTGTGTTTTGCCTGAAAATATCTTCATCAGAAATTACCGGTGACAATAACCCGGTAATACTTCCAGTACTTTCATCAGAATACCTATATAACCTGCAATATGAAGTAAAGTCAAATGCTTTTATGAAGACTATTGCAAAACAACAAGGAGTGAGGAAATTTAAATATGAAATCCTGCTGTCAAAATGCTCCTGAAGCAAGAAGACCAATTATTACAATAAGATATACACCTAACAGAGCAAGCGAAATAATTGCAAGAACGTACTGAATAAAGAAAGCCCTGGTCTGCTTTTCTATTGCCAAATTCAGATCTTGTTTGGCATCAGATGCAATGAATTTTTCAAATCCTTCAGCTGCCTCCCTTAACCTTATACCCATATAGATGACCGGAACACCTATTATTGCACCAATAATCGTAAGGCAATATATCGCCCCTCCTATTATCTGCAAAATTCCGATAAATTTCATGTACTGAGCCATCTTTGGCACATTTGACTGAATGGTGAGCGGTACCTGACCGCTGCCCTGAGTTACTTCCTGGTCTGACATAATTTGTTCTTTTTAGTTAAGTTTTAAATTGTTTACTAATCACTTATATCAAATTTCAGAAAATCCTCAGTGATAAGCAAATCTCATTTTTGTGAAAAATGAAATACCTGACAATCTTCACAAAACTGCCTTTCTGCCTGATTTAGTGAAGCGACTTTTCTTTATCTAAAAGAAATGCAGATCAGGTCTGCCTTTCCCATATTAGTCAAACAGAAAAAAACCAATAATAATGTACATATTGCGTGCAAATCCTTTATTTTATAGTACATTATATTTACTAAATATGGCTTTATTTATACATAATAAGTTCATTACTATAATAGTTCCTCTGGTGTTTACCCATATTCACAATATTGTTTCTATACCATAATTTGTAAACACATTCAGCAGTTTTCTGGCCTGGCGATACAATCCTGATAGTTCTTGAACTCATACGTCATAACATCCTTCAGGTATTTTCGGTTTACCCGGCAAAGATCGTGTTGAACAGGTTGCCCGCAGAAATACTTAACTTTGTACTGGTGTGTCTCAATTTTTTTAAAAATTGCTTATGAAAGGTTTTAAGTTTTCCAGTTTCCTGTTGATAGTTATGCTCTTCTCCTCATGCATGACTGTTGTTCGTACACAGAGAACCTACCCTGCAGAGCTGAGCCTCAATAATGACACCAATAGAATCATATTTATAAATTTTTTTGATTATACTGTGCCTCAATATATTAAAGACAATCAGGAGGAAGTCTACAGGGTAAACGTTAAGTCCTTTGCAAAGGGTCTCGCCGCAGGATTTACAACTGATTCTCTTGTAAAATTCAACATTGCTGATACACTGGCAAGGAAATACACTTTAAATCTGATGCAGGATTCATCATTCACAGACAGCATCAAATCTTTGTGCAAACGATTCGATGCAGGAATGATTATAGCTCTTGACTCTATAAATATCTGGATGCATGAGGAGATTGTTACAGACGACGATAACTCAGCAACAAGTGAATACTACTTATACTCAAGCAACTATATAAGTCTCTATTCTTCTGATGGAGAGATAATTGACAGAAGTACTGCTGAAAGATCAAAGTTCTACAAATCAAGACCGGCATTTTTCATGGGACTCGTGACTTTTGCCCCTTCAATAGCGAAAGCGGCAAATGATGTTGCAGGGCTTTCAGAAGGAGCAGGCCGTAATTATGCTTCCAGATTTTATCCTTTCTCTGAATCTGTTGACCTGAATCTGTATACCGGAAGAGTTTTTAATGAATCCAATAACAACATAATCAGTGGAAAAACGGTGCTTGCCATTGATCCTCTCAGACAACTCTCCGGCTCTGCCAACAGTCGTATTGCAAAAAAAGCGGGTCACAACCTGTCAGTGGTTTATCAGATCATGGAAAACCGTCGCTTAACTGACCAGATTTATACTGAGTTCAGAAAGAAGTAATTATAGGTTTAATGGTAAGTGTGTTATAAACAAGATAAAAGATAAAAGTCACAAGATAAAAGTGAGAGAGAAGATATGCTCTTCCATACTTTTGTCTTTTTACTTTTATCTTTTGTCTTACTATTTAGTTCTCACCACCTGAACCGCTCCATCCTGCTATACGGGCCCAGAGATACCATGCAGCATAGGCCTTCATATTAGCATTCAGCGGTTGCGTGTGTTGAGCACCACATGAAAACCAGTCAGTGCCCTGAGTGTGAGAATTTTGCCATTCTATTGCCCAGTTCTTATCGCCTCCTTCAGGCAATGACGGGTCACCGGATGATTCTGTTGTTCCGTCACCGTCAAAGTCATAATTACAGCCGTCATCAGGAAACTTGTTTCCATAATAAACCCCATCAGGGTCATAAGCCTCAATGTCAGCAAAATCAAACAGGAATTTTTTATTGGTTTTGCAGTATTCTCTTATCTGCTCATTGCGGAGGTGAAGGTTGCCAGTAAGTCCGGAACCATCAAGATGCCCTGTCATATATACAAAAGTCACATCAGGAAAATCTTCTTCCAATCCGGCCATGAGGTTAAGGTAAGTATTTATTTCTTCCTCCGTGGCTTCAGAAACTTGTCCACACCATGACCAGATTATTACGTTTACATCAGTATTGGCAGCAAGATAATCACGGGTTTCATCTTCCCACTGCGTACGGTTTGGATTGCCAAGGTCACCAGACATAGCATTATCATGCAGGTCAAGTGCTCCACCGTCACCCCCGTTATTCCAATCATAATCCGAACCTTTGAATGAAACCAGACCTGTCATTCCTGAGGTGATCTGACTTCCGTGCGAAGTATGCCCGTAAGCAATATGAAGGTCTGTTTTCGCCTTGGTGATCCATTCAGACGGAATGGCGTCAAGGTTAATAAAGTTATGGTTTATGATCCCATTGTCAATTATTTTGGGGTCACCATCTTTTGGATCCCCTTCCCTGCTGCAGGCAACAAGAAAGAGAGTGATGATTGCCAGTAGAAAAACCTTTGATTTCATAGTTTTATCATTTGGTTGGTAATAAAGCAGACATTTGAAAGGACATGAAAAGTAAATAAAAAGTTGCATTGTTTAAAACAGGTACAATAAAATAAGGTGCAGATGGTTATATAAAGGATCAAAAGATATGACAGATATAACCATGGATTTGGTAACCTATAAAGTCCACAGGTAGGTACTTAGACGTATTTTGGTGCGGGGAACAAGTGTATTCCGTTTTTTTTCATACTTTTGTGTGATTTTCAGGAACAATGGCTGTCCTGAGTACTTTTCTGAACATAAACTACTAAACTTTGCTTAAATATAAATATCTCAACAACAGTTCTTTACAATAAATTTGCACAAATAACCTCAAAATGTGTAATTAAAATCGAGACTCATGAGAAAATTACTTACAATTGTATCTGCACTGGTTGTTTCCGGAACTCTCTTTGCCGGGGGACTGGTAACAAACACAAACCAGAGTGCACTCTACACCAGGCTTCAGAGCCGCAATGCATCAACAGATATTGATGCAGTATACTATAACCCTGCTGGTCTGACAAAGCTTGCACCAGGGTTGCACATCGGCCTCAATAACCAAACAATTGGCCAAACAAGAACAATTATTTCTGACTATGAATATTTGAACGGATCACCAAACAGAGAGTTTATAGGTACTGTCAGTGCTCCACTGTTCCCCAGTGTTTATGGAGTGTTTAATCTGAAAAAGTTTGCTTTTTCATTTGGATTTAACCCGGTAGGCGGCGGCGGCGGTGCTACGTATAAAGAAGGCTTACCATCTTTGGAGATGAGTCCTTCTGATCTCGTTCCTGCGATGGCATCAAGAGGTGTAAGTGATTACAGACTTGATGCCTATTTTGAAGGTTCTTCAATCTATTTTGGCTTCCAGGGAGGTGTTTCTTACAAAATAAATGAAATAATCTCTGTGTTTGGAGGAGCCAGGTATGTTACAGCTAAAAATACATATATCGGGCATCTAACTGACGTTGAAATATTTAATTATGCTGTTTCAGGTACATGGTCCAGGGCTGATGTCATTATGACCGGTATCTCTAACAGTGCCACAGGAGCCGCAACAGCAACGACAAATATTATTAATGCCAATGAGGCATATGGTGATCTCACACTTGCACAAGCTGAGGGTTACGGAATTATTGATGCAACACAAAGAGCCCAGCTTGAAGGGGCCTTAACAGCTTTTGGAGCTCCAACCACTGTAACAATTTCCTTTGCTGATGGAGTCTTTAAAACTGCTGCTACAAAATATAGTAATAGCGCAACTCTTCTCGGTGACCAGGAAGCTGATGTTATACAGACTGGAGGAGGAATCACTCCAATAATAGGCGTAAATCTGTCCCTGACTGACAAGCTTAATATTGGTATTAAATATGAATTTAAAACCAGCCTCGAAGTAACAAATGCTACTGCTCACGATTTTATAACAGGTTTTAATCCGGAAACGGGTGCCCCTGTCACCATGTTCCCTGACGGAGGAAAAACGACAATTGACATGCCTGCGATGTTAGCTGTTGGTGTTGAATTTAGGCCCATAGACAGGCTTATGGTGACGGGAAGCATGAATTATTATTTCGATAAGGCAGTTGATTATGATGGCTCAGCAAATGCGAAAATAAATATGATCGACAAGAATTTTATTGAAACTGCATTGGGAGTTGAATATGGAATAACAAATAATCTCCGCGCCAGTGTTGGATGGCTGGGAACATTCACGGGTGTTAATGATAATTATCAAAGTGATATGAGGTACAGCACCAATACTAATACAATTGGTGGTGGTTTTGGTTACCGGATAACACCAATGATTGATGTTAATATAGGTGGTATGTATACTATGCACCAGGATTATACAAAATCTTTTTCCCACAATCTCGCAGGATCTGGGGTAATGATCGATGTGAATGAAACATATAAAAAGTCAACATGGGTTGCTGCTGTTGGAGTTGACTTGCACTTTTAGAAATATTTGCAAAATTTTGAAGAGGGTGTCTCA
>CAZGDJ010000198.1:0-1360 GCA_964524635.1 uncultured Rikenella sp.
TCATATACTACACATTACGCCAGAGAACAAACTATAACGTTCTCTATGCCCGACTGCTATAAATCGTCAATAGGCTCTTCAATGACTGTCTGTATATCAAGCACATGGTTGACTTCATCAGAAACAGTTATCCTGAATGTAATCCTGTCCTGCCCTATATAAGTAAGGTATGTAAAATCTGTTGCAGGAGTGGAATAAACAATGCCCCCAATGGTAAGGGTGATATCAGCTTCAGTGTGAGCTATGTCAAAACGATGATAATCTGAATATTCCGAAGATCCAATTGTTCCATAGTTATACTCAACCTCGCTGTAATCAGGGCTATCTGTTGTTTTCACCAGGACATTGTCAAAAGTCTGGTTGGTTGCGTTAAAGATACGGACATCAGTGGGCCCTTCAGGTTCTGTCTCATTCTTCTTGCAGCAAGAGGCAGCAGTCAGCGCTAATACAAGGAACAGGGCAACTCTTTTCATTGACGTAAGATATTTATATAAATACCGACTGAAAAGATACGAAAATAGTTGCAAAAGAAGCTTTAAAACCGTTCGATGCAATTGGATTTGACCCAGCCCTTATTACCGTCAGGGAGTCTTATTTCAGAATAGTCGCCTAAAATATCCTCAATAACCACAGTTGTGCCTGAATGGATGGCAAAAAGCTCGCTGCCACTTTCACCGGGTTCACTTGTTCCTGTTAGTATGCTGCACATAACTACAGCTTTGTTATTATGATTTACCAGGTTATTGTTGCGGATTGACAGTGTCAGGGTAATTATAGCAAGAAGGATGGCAATTACAGCAATCCAGAAAGAAGGGGCCTTTCCTTTTAAACCTGTTCTTGTGAAGAAAAAGACTCCGGACGACATAGACATTACAAAAAACAGCAGGGTTATAAGCGCCCATTTATTTGTGCTGATAAGAAGGGAAATAAAGTCAAACCATCTGACAAGGAAGACCTGTGGCACTTCATCAAACCGGTCAGATAGCCTGCTTCGGGCAATCTGAAGATTATAATCAATATCCTCATCTGCCGGAGAAAGAAGCTTTGCTCTCTCATAAAAGAGGATTGCAACAGCGTTATCACCGGTTTTATAAAATGCATTACCGGCATTAAATAGTAAAGCATCAGATCTGAATCCTTCATCAAACAGTTTCCTGTATATTGCAGCAGCACCCGAATAGTCACCTGACTGGTAAAGATTATTGGCCTCACTGAACCTTTCTTCAGGAGCCTGAGCATTACTTGTGATTGTAATAAGTCCCAGTAAAAGAAATACTATTGAAATGTTTTTTTTCATTTGTCGGCCATTTTCCATCAGAGAGCGTTCTCTAATCTTCCGATTAATTCAACGGTTCTTTTG
>CAZGDJ010000198.1:1370-6218 GCA_964524635.1 uncultured Rikenella sp.
TCAGGACTTTCGTTTTCAGAAGCCCTGGAGAAACGGGAGTATTCACATGAAGCAAGAACACCATCCAGCTCATTAATAAGATCTTCATTGACAGCCTTGCTGCGCAAAGCTTCAAAACAGTTTTCTCTTGTCAGTTCAGCCAGGGGTATTGATAGTTTATCACCCATGTAACCCCATAAAGCTTTGGCCAATTCTTCATGAACCAGCCCGGGGCTATTGTTTTTAAGGCTTGCTTCAGCTTTAGACAGTCTTTTGCGGGCTACTTTAGCAGCTTTCCTGTTGCGAACACCGGTTATATCAGCATTGCGTCTCAGAAATTCTTTCTGAAGAAGCACTGTTGATACAGATACAACCAGTATCAGCAGAAACCACAACCAGAACGCCGCAGATTTTACCAGGGTCTTAGTCCTGAGACTTAGTTCTATATCATTGTTTCGGATGAATCTAATATCCTGACCCAGGTATCTGACATCCTCGCCCAGAGTTACAGCTGAAGACGGTAATGTTTCTCCTCCCGCAGCACTTCCGGTAACATTAATAGTATAGCCTGGTGCTCTTAAGGTAACATACTTCTCATTTTTCGGATCAAATACTGTATATGACAACGGAGGAAGTTCAAAAGTGCCTGTATTTCTCGGTATCAGGAGGTATTCAAAGACTTTGGTACCGGATCCTGGTCCGGAATTTTTCACATTAACTTTCGGGTCATACTTTTCAATGCCCTGTGGAAAACTTATTACTGGCGGACCGGCAAGGCTAAGGTTTCCTGTTCCTTTGAGAGTTACCTTATATGTAAGAGCATCATTTATCTCAACTTCAGTCTTGTCAAGTGATGTGCTAATTTCAAAAGATCCTACTGCACCTGTGAAATCAGATGGTTGTGGTACAGGCAAGGGTTTGACTTTTATCGTCCTGACTCCTGTTGACAACACCCGGGGGACTGTCGTAACATTGGAAAAGAATTCACTGAAGAAGGGGTCACCAAAGGGATCATTTCCGGCAGCACGTTGCTGGACAAGCGCAGTAACTGTAACAGGATCAATCGAGATTTCACCCGAAACCTGGGGGTAAAGCATGAATCTCTGAATAATACCTGTCCCATATTCAACTCCTCCTATCACCTCCTGTTTCAGACTATTCAATGGGGGTGTTTCGATATCTTCACGAAGGAATCCTTTCAGTTCAGGGTATTTTAATTCATTCAGACCTGACAGATTGACTCTTGTAAACAGTTTAAGGGTTGCTGATACAGGCTGTCCGACATAAACCTCGTTTTCGTCCAGCAACAGCTTAAGAGCAACCTCTGATCCGGTAACCTGTTTCTGTGTATTCCCATCTGTCTGAACAGATTGTGTTGCCTCAGCAGATATTTCAATTTTAACCGGGTCTGAAAGAAATGTTGATTGTTTTACAGTATAACGTGCCGGAGGAATAGTATAAGTTCCGGTTTTCGATGCCACAATGTAATAAACCAGCGTAGTTGATGATAATTTAGTCATATTGCCATTAATCCATTGTACATTATGGCTTGTTGATGACTGGGGACCTGATACCGAGAAAGAAGCATCAAACTCAGGAGGGAGAAACTTTCCGTCAGTAGAGTTTATTGTGTAAACAATCCTGAAATTCTGTCCGACAGCAGCAGCAGACGGAGCGTCAGCAATGACTGATACATCCTGTGCCCTGATAGCAAGTGAAGACAAAAGGAGTCCAAAGACGAGCATTATTTTTCTCATTGCCGCGAATTTACCAATTTTTCCCTACTCTGACTTTTGTCTTTGCAGCCTTTTCGCGCTGCACCTTATCCTGTGTCTCTTTTTCATATGCTGCGAGAGCATCCAGAAGCCTCTGGGCATCTTCTCTGCTCATCTGACCTTCCTGTGGTTGTTGTTGTTCTTGGTTCTGCTTGTCATCAGGATTCTTTTCTCCCTCATCATCCTTCTTATTCTGATCCTGTTTCTGATCATTTCCCTGTTGCTGCTGATTCTGCTGTTCCTGCTGTTCCTTCTGTTCTTCCTGCTTCTTCAACAGATCCTGGGCATAGGCAAGGTTATACTTTGCTTCTTTATTATCAGGTTCAAGCCTGAGAGAATTGATGTATGCCTCGATGCTCTCTTTATATTTCTGATCTTTCAGCAAGGCATTACCCATATTATAATAACTATGAGCTACTTTTGCGGTGTCAGAATATCCACCTGCCGACTTTTCAAATTCTCCTGCTGCCTCACTGAATTTTCCTTGTTTGTACAGAGCATCGCCAAGATTGAATCCGGCATCATGGGTACTCTTTTCCTGCGTCTGACTGCGACGATACATTGTTTCACTGCCGGCATATTCATTTTTCTTATAAAGCTTGTTGCCTTTCCTTATATATTCTCTGGCATCCTGACCTTTTAAAAACGCCGGAAAAATTAACAACGCCAGGATAGCAACCAATATGTTTCTCAAAAGTCCTTTCATCACTTCGCAATATTATTGTTACGCTCTCCTGTAACTCTCAGGTTTTTGAGTATGCGATTTTTTCTATTCATAACAAGCACATCGACAAGCAACAAGATCAGCATGAACACGGCCGGGATAAGAAACTGATCATTATATTCAGTGTACATTACGCTGTTGATCTCAGCTTTTTTCATTCGTCCGATGTCATTATATATCTCATTCAAACCGAGGCTTGTGTTATTTGCCCTTACATAACGACCTCCTGAGGCAGAAGCTATTTCCTGAAGTCCTTTCTCATCAAGTTTTGTAATGACGGTATTTCCGTCAGAATCCTTTAAATAATCCTGTTTACCGTTTCTTGTTACAGGGACAGGTGATCCGGAAGCTGAACCAATTCCTATAGTATGAATAACAATATCTTTTTCAGCAGCACTCTTTGCCATTGAAACAGCATCATCCTCATGGTTCTCACCATCAGTAATGATTATTATTGCTCTGCTCTTATCACTACCCGGTGTGAAAGAACGCGTTCCAAGCTCTATTGCTGAGCCAATCGCAGTACCCTGCTTTGAAACCACGTCAGGACTGGCAGATTCAAGAAACATTTTTGCTGACAGGTAATCATTTGTTATCGGAATTTGTGTGTATGCATCTCCGGCGAAAAGTATCAGCCCGATCTTGTCATCCCTTAGCTGGTCAACCAGCTGGGCGATGGCCTGTTTGGCTCTCTCAAGTCTGCTGGGCTGAATATCTTCTGCAAGCATAGAGTTACTTACATCAAGAGCTATAATCACTTCAACTCCCTCACGTTTTACTTCTTCAAGTCTGGATCCGAACTGTGGCCTGGCGATAAGAATCACGGCGCTTATGAGTGCCAGTATCCTGAGGATGAACTTAAAGGTCATCCTGCCGGGAGAATAATCCGGTGATAGTCTCCTTACCAGGTCAGGATTACCAAAACGATCTCTGGCCAGCCTTCTTTTTCTGGTATAAATGATCCAAATCAGTAGCAGTACCGGTACCAGCAGAAGCAGGTAAAGCATGTCAGGCTGTGCAAATCTGAATGTACTCATAGTCTCACCCTATTATGACATGTTTTTCATTAACAGGTATCTCAGCAACAGCTCCAGTGCAAGTATAAAAGCAGCTGTCATGGCCCAGGGCATGAACATCTCTTCTCTTTTGCTGTGCTCTCTTGTCTCAATCCTGGATTTCTCAAGCTTGTCAATTTCACTATACACCTGCTCAAGGCTGGTATTATCTTTAGCCCTGAAATATTTACCTCCGGTCATATCAGCGATTTTGGCAAGAAGGGCTTCATCAATTTCAACTTTCATTTTCTGAAACTGAACGCCAAATGGAGTTTGAACAGGATAGTCAGCTTCTCCGTCAGTACCGACACCAATGGTATATACTCTTATGCCGAATGTTTTTGCTATTTCGGCGGCTGTCATCGGATCAATGGCTCCCCTGTTGTTTATTCCGTCAGTAAGGAGGATGATGACTTTGCTGATTGCATCAGAATCCTTTATCCTGTTTATTGCGGTAGCAAGCCCTACCCCTATTGCCGTTCCGTCTTCAATAATACCGCTTCTGACATCCCTCAGAAGGTTGATTAGAACAGCATGATCTGTTGTGAGAGGGCATTGAGTAAAACTCTCACCGCTGAAGACTGTCAGACCGATACGATCATAGGGCCTCCCGCTTATAAACTCCGTGGCAACTGTCTTTGAGGCCTCCAGCCTGTCAGGATTAAAGTCGCGTGCCAGCATACTTCCCGAGATGTCAAGAGCCATGACAATATCTATCCCTTCAGTTGTTGAACTCTGCCATTTATCAACATTCCGGGGACGGGCAATAACAATAATAACCAATGCAACAACAGCAAGACGCAAACCAAAAAGTATGTGTCTCAGGTAATGACGGAAAGTCTTGTGCTGCTCAGCAAAGAAATGTGCAGTTGATAATTTCAGAGATGCATGGATTTTACCGTTTCGCCATATATAATAAGCCACAAGAAGTGGTATAAACAGCTCAAACCACAGGAACCAGCCATTTTCAAATACAATATTATGCATCGGGCCCTCCTTTCTTCGTTGCAGAGCCTTCAGGCTCCGGTTCCATCATCTTTGTCAGCTCAACAAACTTCACCGATTCATTAAAAGAGTTTTCATGCACTTCCTCCAGTGGCATATACTTGGCGAACTTGACCATATCAGAAAGTGAAAGCACATTCTTTATTAAAACTAGCTCATCCTGTTTCAGCACATCAGCTTTCTGGAGCATCCTTACGGTCTCATCAGTTGTAAGTTCAGGTGACATGATGGAATAGCGTCCATCAATATACCTGCGAATAATGTCTGAGAGTCTTGAATAATATTCCTTGATTTCACCTTTCTGCCATAG